>JBNLCA010000081.1:0-3575 GCA_050303575.1 Paracoccaceae bacterium | reverse complement strand
CGGATCGGGGCTATCTTCTTGAGAACGGAGCGATCGTGCACGAGGAATCCGCTGAAGCCCTATCCCGGGACCCCTCTGTCCAGAAGGCATATCTTGGTGGCGGTGGCGGCCGTGCTTCGCCCCATACCGCCGCACCTGTCGAGATGAAGCGTCCGGCCGCCGCGCCCCGACCCGCGGGCGGCCCGTCGCCACGCGACATCGCGGCGTCAGCGCTCAAGGGCGTCTCGCCTTCAACACGGCCGCACGCCCCTTCGGCGCCCGCACCGGCAGCGCCTCCTCAGGCCACGCCACGTTTCGAGGCCCCGGCGCCGCAGCGGCCGATTGTTGCGCCGCCGAGCCGGCAGCCCGACGTGGATGATCTTGTCACCCGGGCCGCCGCCCAGGCGTCGCGCCGCGAGAACGGCAAGCTCCCCTCCCGCCCTCAGGCCGCGCCCGCGCCTAAGCCCGCATCCTACCGTCCGGCGACACCGCCGATGCCCGACCTCGGGTCGTCCGCGGACCGTCTGAAGACTGTCCTGGAAGAGATAGAAACCGCCGCCCGCCGCGCCGAGACCTACCGGCCCGGCTCGACAAGGAGATAACACATGCTCGATGCCCAAGAGGTCTCGCCGAACATCCGTGGCATGTACATCGGAGGATCGTGGGTGCCCGCTGCCCGAACCTTCGACGACCTGAACCCCTCTGACAACTCGCTCTATGCCCGCATCCCCGACGGCTCGGCCGCCGACATGGAACGTGCCATCAGCGCGGCGCAGGCGGCCTTTGCCGACTGGTCTGGCCGGTCCTTCCAGGAACGGGCGAAGGCGCTTCTGCGCGTTGCCGACATCTGGGATCGACGCAAGGACGACTTCATCCGCGCCGTCATGTACGAGGGCGGCGGCTGGTACGGCAAGGGCGTCTTCGAGGCCGGCTTCGTGGCCGAGATCTTCCGCACCTCGGCCTCGCTCTGCTACCAGTCGATCGGAGAGATCCTGCCGTCCGAACACGGCAAGGTGTCGATGGCGACGCGATGGCCGCTTGGCGTGGTCGGCGTCATCAGTCCCTGGAACATGCCCGGCATCCTCACCTCGCGCGGCTATGCGGCCGCGCTTGCGGCCGGGAACTGCGTTGTCCTCAAGCCGTCCGAGGACACGCCGTACTCCGGCGGCCTCTACCATGCCGAAATCCTTGAGGAGGCCGGTATCCCGCCCGGTGTCTTCAACGTCGTGACCTGCTCGCGCGAGAGCGTGGCCGAGGTCGGTGACACGCTGATCGAGCATCCACTGGTCAAGGGCATATCCTTCACGGGCTCGACGGCCGTCGGCCGTCATATCGCCGCGAAGTGCGGGGCGTACCTGAAGAAGTGCTGCGTCGAACTTGGCGGCAAGGATTCGATGATCGTCCTCGAGGATGCCGATCTCGACAAGGCGGCCGAGGCGGCGAACTTCGGGTCGTTCATGCATCAGGGGCAGGTCTGCATGTCGACCGAGAAACTCCTGGTGCATGAAAGCGTCTACGAGCCCTTCATGCAGCGCTTTCTCGCCCGCGCCGCGAAACTGAGGACCGGGCCGGTGAACGACAAGTCGAACACGATCGGGCCGCTGGTCAACACGCGGCAGGCGCACCGCGTGAAGGCGCTGATCGATGACGCCGTCGCCAAGGGGGCGCGCGTCGATCTCGGCGGCAGCGCGTGGGAGAATTTCGTCGAACCGACGGTGCTGTCGAACATCAGCACCGCGATGGACATCTGGCACGACGAGACATTCGGCCCGGTCGTGATGGTCTGTCCCTTCCGGACCGAGGACGAGGCGGTGGCATTGAACAACGACACCGAATACGGGCTGACCGCGGCGGTCTGGACCGCCGACGAGGCGCGCGCTCTGGCGCTTGCCGGCCGGCTCGAGACCGGGATGGTCCACATCAACGACCAGAACATCAATGACGAACCGCAGGTGCCGTTTGGCGGCGTCAAGGCCTCGGGTGTCGGGCGCTACGGCGGCCGCTGGTCGCTCGATGCCTTTACCGAACTTCGGTGGATCACGCTGGAACGTGGCGGCCGCCACTTCCCGCCGGTCTTCTGATCGCGGGCAAATGGGAGAGAGACAATGACCCTACTCGGCTGGATCATCTTGATCGTCGTCCTCGCGGCGGTCCTCGTCGCACTTGCCGCCTGGTTTTACGAACGCGCCACGAACGAGGTGGCGATCGTCAGGACCGGCGTCGGTGGCCGCAAGGTGGTGATCGACGGCGGTACGCTGGCAATCCCGTTCTTTCACGAGATAAGCCGCGTCAACATGCAGACGATCCGGATGCATGTCGCACAGGCCGGTGACGCCGCGCTCATCACCAAGGACCGGATGCGCATCGACGTCGGGGCCGAGTTCTATGCGTCGGTGACGCCGGACGAGGCTTCGATCACCCGGGCCGCGCAGACCCTTGGCAAGCGCACCTTCCAGCCTGAGCAGCTGAAGGCGCTGATTGACGGGATGATGGTCGATGCGCTGCGTGCGGTGGCAGCGCAGATGACGATGGACGAACTCCACGAGAACCGCTCGGAATTCGTGCGCGTGGTGCGCGAGTCGCTGACCGGCACCCTGGCGCGCTACGGACTGCAGCTCGACAGCGTGTCACTGACGGCTCTCGACCAGACACCGTTCTCTTCTCTCGACGAGAACAACGCCTTCAACGCGGTGGGGATGCGCAAGCTGGCCGAGGTCATAGCCAAGTCGAAGAAGGAACGCGCCGAGATCGAGGGGGCGACAGCGGTCGCCGTCCGGCGCGCCGAGGTTGAAGCGAGCCAGCGGCGGCTGGAGATCGAACTCGAGGAGCGCCGCGCCGAGATCGCCCAGGCGCAGGAGATCGAGACGCTGCTTGCCGCGCAGCTGACCGAGGTCGCCCGCCGCAAGGCCGAGGCCGAGCGGGAGGCCGCTCAGGCGCGCATCCGCATGGAGCAGGAGATCCAGTCCGCCTCGATCGAACGCGAGCGGCTGGTCCGCGAGGCCGAGATCGCGCAGCTTCGCACGCTCGAGATGGCCGAGCAGGAAAAGACCATCCAGCTGGCCGCCAAGAGCCAGGAGGAAAGCAAGGCCCGCGCCGAGGCGACGCTGGCGCGCACAGCGCTGGTCCAGGCCGAGGAAGACATCCAGTCGCTCAAGGCGATGGCCGAAGCCGAGCGGCGCAAGCGGCTGGCGATCCTTGCCGCCCAACAGGACGCCGAGTCGAACGCCACCCGGGCCCGGATCACCGCCGAGGCCGACCAGGACGTCGCCAAGGTGAAGGGCACCATCCGCCGCGAGGAGGCGGCGTCGATGAAGGTCTATCGCCTGGCGGAGGCCGAGGCCGAGGCGGCGCAGATCAAGGCCGCGAACGGCCGGACCGACGCGGCCATGGCGCTCGAGGCCGAACGGCTGAGGCTCGAACGGCTTCCTGCCATTCTAAGCGAGCTGGTCAAACCCGCCGAGAAGATCAAGGGCATCAGCATCAACCACATCTCGGGGCTGGGGCGCTCTGGCTCGGGCGAGGCGGCCTCGCCGGTCAACCAGACGCTCGAGTCCATCCTCGAGCTGGCAGTCTCGCTTCCGGCGATGAAGAAGATC
>JBNLCA010000080.1:0-5670 GCA_050303575.1 Paracoccaceae bacterium | reverse complement strand
GCCGAGTACCATGCCGCGCGCGAGAAGCAGAGCTTCATCGAGGGCCGCATCAAGGAGCTCGAGGGGCTGATCGGCCTTGCCGAGGTGATCGACCCGGCCAAGCTCTCGGGCTCGATCAAGTTCGGCGCAACCGTCACGCTGGTCGACGAAGACACCGACGAGGAGAAGACCTATCAGATCGTCGGCGAGCCCGAGGCCGACATCGAGCGCGGCCGGCTGAACATCAAGTCACCGCTCGCACGCGCGCTGATCGGCAAGGACGAGGGCGACTCGGTCGAGGTCCGCACGCCCGGCGGCGAACGCAGCTACGAAGTTCTGTCCATCCGATACGTCTGACCCCTCGGAGGCCGATGAGCGACAAGGACGACACCGGCCTCGAGCTTGGCGTCTACGGCCGCAAGACCGAGGCGCCGCGCATCGGCCCTTTCGAGATCGCGGCGGCGGTGGCGACGGTCCTGTGGCTGGTCGTGGCCTCGGCGCTGATGGGACTCGACGGCACGGCGAACGTCCTTGCCGTCCTGGCATTCGTGCTTCCGGTTGCCATGATCTGGACCGCCGCACTGGCCCTGAAGACCGCGCAGCGGCTGCGGGACGAGGCAGCCCATCTGCAGAAATCGGTCGACGCGCTGCGCCATGCGCAGGTGGTCCTGACCCAGATGACGAATTCCGCCGTGCGCCGCGAGGCCGCACCGGCGCCCGCCCGCCCGACGCCGCCCCCTGCGCCGCCACGCGACCCGATCAGCGCCCGCCCGGCCGCGACCCCGGCGCCCGCGCCCTCGGACCCGCAGCCGGTGCTGGAACTCGACCCCGCGCCCGAGCCGCGACGCCCGCCGATCACCGTCGACGAGTTCATCCGCGCGATGAACTTCCCCAACGACCAGGACGACAGGGCGGGCTTCCGCGCCCTCGCCCGGGCGATGGACGACCCCGACGCCGGCAAGGTGGTGCGCGCCGCGCAGGACATCCTGACGCTGCTCAGCCAGGACGGCATCTACATGGACGACCTTGTGCCCGACCGGTCGCGGCCCGAGCTCTGGCGGCGTTTCGCAGAAGGCGAGCGCGGCAAGGCGATCGCCGACCTCGGCGGCGTGCGTGACCGCATCCCGCTCGGCCTGACTGCCAAGCGGATGCGCGAGGACGTCGTCTTCCGCGACGCGGCACACCACTTCCTGCGCTACTTCGACCGCACCTTCGCCGCCTTCGCACCCGAGGCAACCGACCAGGAAATCGCCGACCTGGCCGAGACCAGATCGGCCCGCGCCTTCATGCTGCTGGGCCGGGTTTCCGGCACCTTCGACTGACGCCCCGTCCGGGAAAGGTTGCCGGACGGGCCGGCGGGCGCCTAGACTTCCCCAAGGTCAACCCCGGAGGAGCCCGCCCGTGTTCAATCGCTTCAGCCGCCGCGCCGCCGTCGCTGTTCTCGCCCTGGCGCTCGCCGCGCCCGCCTTCGCGCAGTCGATCTCCGGCATCTACCGCGCCGAGGGCCGCAATCCCGACGGCAGCGCCTACCGCGGCACTGCCACGATTTCGGAAACCGGCAAGGGGGTGACCGTCAACTGGGTGGTCGGATCCCAGAGCTATTCCGGCCAGGGCACCCGCAACGGCGACATCATCGCGGTCGACTGGGGCGACCAGTACCCGGTGATCTACGTCCGGATGCCCAGTGGCGAGCTGCACGGAACCTGGTCCAACGGCACCGCGCTCGAGCGGCTGATCCCCAGCAACTGACGGACGCTGCGCGCCGGGTTCGGCGGGGCCGCGCTCCGCCCGCCGGCCCGGTTTGGGGCCTTGCATCCCTCCCGGACGCCCCGTACCCAGTCGGGACGACGTCTCCGAGGCTCCCATGACATCCGCATCGACGAAGGCCGCATTCTGGCGCGGCGTGCGCAACACGCTCCCTTTCCTGGTGGTGGTCCTGCCCTTCGCGCTCCTCTTCGGCGTGGTCGGGACCGAGGCCGGGCTGAACCTGGCCGAGGTCATGGGCTTTTCCGTCCTGATCATCGCCGGCGCCGCGCAGTTCACCGCGGTCCAGCTGATGAGCGACAACGCCCCGACGATCGTCGTCATCCTGACTGCGCTGGCCGTCAACCTCAGGATGGCGATGTACTCGGCCGCCCTGGTGCCGCATCTCGGGCCGACGCCGTTCCGCACCCGGGCGCTGGCCGCCTATTTCCTCTTTGACCAGCCCTACGCGCTGGCGTCGGTGGAATACGAACGCCGGCCGGAAATGAGCCCGGCCGAGAAGATGGCCTATTTCTTCGGTGCGGGCACGCCGCTGGTGCCGCTGTGGTACGCCACGACGCTTGTCGGTGCGCTCATCGGCCAGTCGATCCCCGAGGAGTACGCGCTCGACTTCGCGGTGCCGATCACCTTCCTCGCTCTCGTCGCGCCCATGCTGCGGACCACCGCCCATGTCGTCGCGGCAGGCGTCTCGGTCGCGGCCTCGCTGGCGCTGGCCTTCATCCCCTATAACGGCGGCCTCCTGATCGCGGCCGTCCTTGCCATGATGGCCGGTGCCGAGGTCGAGCGCCGCCGGGAGATGCGGGCATGAGCGACCATGTCACCACCTGGATCATCATCCTGGCGCTGGCGGTCGGCACCTATCTGATCCGCTTCTCGTTCCTCGGGCTGATCGGCAACCGGCCGCTGCCGGAATGGGCTTTGCGCCACCTGCGCTACACCGCCGTCGCGGTGCTCCCGGCGATCGTCATGCCGCTGGTCCTGTTCCCCAAGGCGACGGACGGCGAGCCCGACCCGGCCCGGCTTCTCGCCGCCGTCGCGACGGCGCTGGTGGGATATGTCACGAAAAGCGTGATGACGGCGATCCTGGCCGGAGCGGTGGTGCTCTACGCCGCGCTCTGGGCCATCGGATAGGTCAGGCGCGCCTAGCGCAGCCCGTTCTGCCCGGTGGCGATCTGCTGGCGCAGGAGCGGCTGGTTGTTGTCGTCGTCATCGTCGTAGACGACCGACTTGGTCATCCCCGGGATGGCATCGAACTGCTCCATCAGCCTCTTGGGAAACCAGGTCGAGCTGACATAGGGCGCGAAGAACGAGGCACTCGACAGGATCTTCGTCGTCGAGGTCGCGCATTGCGCCTTGGGCACCGCGCCGTAGGCCTGCGCCGCGGCGATCAGCTGGTCTGCCGTCGCACGGCTGACCTGCACCTCCTGCAGCACCACGCGCCAGGATTCCCGCGCGTGATAGTCGATGTAGATCTCTTCCATCCGGGGCGAGAGGCCGAAGTGGACATCGTTCCGCTCGGGCGCCGCCGGGTTCCACCAAGTTCCGGCCGGATCCCAGACCACCCGCTGCGAGCCGTCGATGAACAGCGCCGAATGCCCGCCCTCGCCCGACCGGTTGTTGATCACCGTGACCAAAGTCACCGTCGAGGGCTCGGCATCCGAATAGATTGCCCGCTGCACCTCGGCTTCGGGCGCCCAGATCGGCTCGGCCGTCGTGCCGCAGGCGGCCAGCGCCAGCGCGACGAGCGCCAGTAGGGGGCGGAAGGACATGCTTACGAGTTGAAGATCGCCAGGAAGATCAGGACGCAGATCGAGAGGATCGAGACCCGCGTGACCCACTTCATGAAGCCCTCGAAGGTCTTCTCCTGCACGGTGATGTCCATCTCGCCCGGTTTGTAGTCCGACATTACGCAATCCTCGAAGCCTGTTGTTCCGCCCCGGATAGACGATTCAGGCGGCTCTGTCACGGGGGTCGGGTGCGGGGACCGAGGTCACGCCGAACCGTCCTCCTCGAGCCCTGCGGCGAGGCGGAAGCCGATCCGCTTGGGCTCGGCCCGGTCCGGCTCTTTCGGCAGCGCCCTGAGGATGACGTTCAGCTGGGAGACATGCTGGATCATCTGGGTCCGCGTGCCGTCCTCCTCGGTCCCGTAGAAGCTGATGATATCCGGGGCGAAAAAGCCGATCCCCTCGATCCGGACGACCCCGGCCTCGCTGCCCGTGAAGCCCATCGCCACTTCCTGCGCGTCGTCGAGCTGCTCCTCGAAATTCTTGATATAGAGGATCAGCCGCTCGTAGGCCCATTCCGCCGGGCTCTTCTCTTCGACCGGCTTGTCGGAAAGGCGCTTGGGAATCGGCTTCTGCTCGGCCGTCTTCGGCGCGTCGGGGTCGGCCAGCACTGCCCGCGCCCGGGGCAGTGCCTGCCCCTCCTCAAGCTCGGCCGTCGTCCTGATCTCGCCGTCGTTCACACCGCCCTCCACAGCCAGGCGCCGTCCGGTCCCTTCTCGCGGGTGACGGCGCCCCCGAGGAGAAGATGGTTCAGATGCGCCACGGTTTCCACCAGCGCGAGGCCATATTCCGCCTCGCCGATCTGCCGCTTGAAGAGCGGCGGAAAACAGTCGCCGCCCCGGCGCGGCTCCTTGAGATGGGCCAAGAGCCGGGCCAGGGCACCTTCGTGGTTCTCGGCCAATTGCCGGAACCTGAGCGGCAGGCCGCGATAGGGCAGCTTGTGACCCGGCAGGACCAGCTGTTCGGGCGTGGCGAAGCCCGAGAGCCGCTCGCAACTTTCCAGCCAGTCGCTCACCGGATCGGCCATCGGCTCGGTCGGATAGACGCCCAGGTTGGGCGAGATCGAGGGCAGAAGCTGGTCGCCGCCGATCACCAGGGGATCGTTCCGGCTCCAGAGCGTGATGTGGTCAGGCGCATGGCCGTTCCCCAGCCGCACGTCCCAGTCGCGTCCGCCGGCCGTGAGCACGTCGCCTTCGGAAAGACGCGTGAAGCCCTGCGGCAACGGCCAGACGATGTCCGCGAAGTTGAAGGGTCGCTCGGCGGCACGTCTGGCCAGCATCTCCGGGTCCATCCCGGCGGCGCGGTAGAAGTCCATCGCCTCCGTCGTCGGACGCTCCTGTTCGTCGAGCGTCAGCATCCGCGCGAACAGCCACGCCGTCCGCGTCGTCAAGAGCTCGGCCCCGTGCTCGGTCAGGAACCAGCCGGCCAGCCCGACATGGTCGGGATGGTGGTGCGTCACCAGCACCCGCCGCACCGGCTTGCCGGAAAGCGGGCCGGCCAGCAGCCTCTCCCACACCGCGCGCGTGCGCTTGCTGGAAAGCCCGGTGTCGATCAGCGTCCAGCCGTCGCCGTCATCCAGCGCGAAAAGGTTCACATGGTCGAGCGCCATCGGCAGCGGCAGCCGGATCCAGAGGATGCCGTCCGCCACCTCGGTCGCCTCGCCCTCGGGCGGCGGGATATCCCAGGGGTAGCGGATCAGGCTCTCGGCACCGTCCATCACGCGGCGAGGTCGTCGGGCGAGAGGGCGAAAAGATCGTCGGCGCCGGCGCGGACCGCCTCCAGAAGCGCCGCATGTTCAGGCAGCAGCCGCCCGATATGCACCCGTGCCAGCGCCGTGCGCCGCCCGCCCTCGGCCAGCGCCGCCTTCAGGTGGAAATGCGCGCCAAGGACCAGCGCGAACGCGCGCAGGTACGAGACCGCCCCCGCGAACCGCGCCTCGGGCGCCTCGCCCACCAGCCATTCGGTAGTCTCGCGCAGTGTCTCGGCGGCGGACCAGACCTCCTCGGCCAGCTCCGGCAAGCTGCCGCGCGCCGCCTCGGCGCCAGCCTGGATCTCCTCGAGCAGGCGGAACGCGACCTCGCCGCCGTCCATCATCTTGCGGCCGACAAGGTCCATCGCCTGGATGCCGTTCGTGCCCTCGTAG
>JBNLCA010000079.1:0-5349 GCA_050303575.1 Paracoccaceae bacterium | reverse complement strand
GGCGTTGTGATCGGGCTCGTGGGCTTCATCGGCGCGGTCTCGCTCTTCCCCCTCAAGTCCGTCGAGACCTTCGTCGTTGTCGTCGACAAGACCACCGGCGAGATGGACCGCGTCGCCGCCGTCGAGGCCCTGACCCTCGACGAGAGCGACGCCATCATCCAGGCGAGCCTCGTGGCCTATGTCGACGACCGCGAGACCTACGATCTCGCCGACAGTGAGACCCGTATCAACGCGGTCCTGCAGCGCTCCGACGAGGATGCCGAACGGACGCTCCGCGACCTCTGGTCATCGACGAACCCGGACTACCCGATCACCGTCTACGGCAGGGAGGCGAAGATCGACGTCGTTATCCGCTCGGTGAACCAGATCGAGCCCGGCGTCGCCCAGGTGCGCTTCACCAGGACACTGAGGAAGCCGCGCGACACCCGAACCGTCACGCGACCCTACGTCGCCACCCTCGGCTACGCGTTTCGCCCGGAAACCCGCCAGCGCCTGCAGCAGGTCTGGGCCAATCCTCTCGGCTTCGTGGTGACCTCGTACCGGGTCGACGCGGAAACCCTGGAGAACTGAGCCCATGCGCCCTGCCCTCCTTGCAACAGTTCTGGCCGTCGTTCCGGCGGCGGCCTGCGCCGAGGCGACGCCCCAGGGCGGGGCGAAAGACATCCGCATCCGCACCGCGGTCTACGACGAAGAGCAGGTCTTCCGCGTGGAAACGGATCTGAGGCATTCGACAACGATCCACTTCGGTCGCGGCGAGCGGTTCGACGCGGTGATCGTCGGCGACACCGAAAGCTTCCAGGTCGATCCGATCCCGGAACTTGGCAATGTGCTGACGATCAAGCCTCATGTCGAGAACGCCTCGACCAACATGACGGTGATCACCAACCGCCGCACCTACTCCTTCCACCTCCGCGAGGGCTCGATCCCGGGCCCGACCGGCATGTTCTTCGAGGTGCGGTTTCGCTACCCCGAGGACGAGCGGCGCGGGCGTGTGGCTACGGCCGATCCGAAAGGGTTTCAGGCGCCGAGAAACTACAACTACAAGATCGCGGGCGAAGCCGACTTCCGGCCCGTCTCGGTTCATGACGACGGCCGCTTCACCTACTTCACCTTCTCCGAGACGGGCCGCCAGCCGGCGATCTTCAAGGCCGATGCCCAGGGCCGTGAGCGCACCGTCAACTGGACCCAGGCGGGAAACACGGTGCGGGTCTCGGGCGTCAACACCTACTGGACACTCCGGCTCGGCGAAGAGGCACTCTGCATCTATCGCGACCCCTCGGCGATTTCCGTGAGCAACTGAAATGCCCGAGGACCCCGACCTGCAGAAACGGCTCGACGCCTTCCAGGGCTCGAAGCGCAGGTCCTTGCGGCCTGGCATCGGCGTGACCACCCTGGCCCTCGCGCTTGGTCTCGGCGGTGCCGGCGTCGCCTACCTTCTCGCGACCGACTGGCAGGGCAGGCCTGACGGGCTTCAGACCTCCGATGTCGAGCCGTTCCAGGACACGCCTGTCCGGACCGGTGGCCGGCTTGAGTTCCCCGAGGACGAGGCGGAGGAGCGGGTCAGCGACGCGCTGATCGCCGTCGAGGCAGCACTCGATCTTCCGGCCCGCGCCCCGGAACCCGCCGCGCCGAACGCAGCCGTTCTGGCCGAACTCGAGCAGTTGAAGAACGCCCTGGCCGCCTCGCAGGCCGAACGCAATGCCGAGATCCAGTCGGCCGTCGGCGAGCTTCGCGACGCCTTCCGCGACCAGACCCGGTCGCTCGAAGCCGCGGTCGCGGATCGCGACCAGCGCATTGCCCGGCTCGAGCGGGAGAGCGAGACCCGGCTGAATTCTCTGCAGGCGACGCTCGAGGCCGAGCGCGCCGAGCGCGAGGCACTGGAGGCGGATCGCGCCAACGATGCACTCATCCGCGATCAGCAGCTCCTCGAGGAGCGCCGCCGCCAGGAGGCGGAGCAGCAACGGCTGGAGGCGGAGCATCAGGCGGCCGAGCTCCTGGCCGCGCAGATCAAGTCGCCTGCCATTGTCTACGCGATCGGCAACGGGGCACAATCTGGCGCGCCAGCACAGGAAACCGAAAAAGCTTCGAGCCGTCCCGGACTGCCCCTCGATGCCAACGAAGCCTGGCTGCAGCGCGGTGCACGGCCGCTCGAGATCGACGAGGCCGCGCACATGGACGCACCAGAGCGCACGCTCGCGCAGGGCTCCGTCATCCAGGCCGCGTTGCAGACCGCGATCAACAGCGATCTTCCCGGCAATGTCGTCGCCATCGTCGCCGAGCCGGTCTACGCCTTTGCCGGCGATGCCATCCTGATCCCGAAGGGCTCGCGGCTCTTCGGACAGTACCGGTCTGGCATCGAGGTGAGCCAGAAGCGCATTCTCATCCTCTGGACCCGCATCCTGACCCCCGACGGCACCTCGATGGAGATCGCCTCCGTCGGCGGTGATCAACTTGGGCGGTCGGGCCTGACCGGTGTTGTCGACACCAGGTTCGGCGAGCGCTTCGGTGGTGCAGCGCTGATCTCGATCATCGGCGCGGCCCCGGCGGTGGCCGCAAAAGGGGCGGAGAACGAAGTCACCCGCGAGGTGATCGAGGAGGTCGGATCGGACCTCGAGGACGCCACGAGCTCCGTGATCGCTGACCAGATCTCGATCTCCCCGACAATTTATGTCGACCAGGGTGCGATGGTCACCGTGCTCGTGGATCGGGACGTCGTGATCCATTGAACGAAGCTGCCCTGCCGTCTTCCTATCTCGAGCGCTACCTCGCTCCCTTCCGTGACCTGATCATGCGCGATGACGTCGTCGAGCTGGCCATCAACCCCGATGGCCGTGTCTGGATCGAGCGTCAGGGCGCGGCTGCGATGGAGGCGACCGGCCAGGTACTTGAGCCGGCAGCGGCGGCCAATCTCGCGAGCACGCTTGTGGGTGATGCAAGGGCACGTGTGTCGGAGCGGGTGCCGCTCGTTTCGGGCAAGATCGAGTATCGCGGCCGGCCGCTCCGCGTGCAGGTCATTGTACCGCCCGCCGTCGACCGCGGCGCGGCGATCTCCGTGCGTCTCTTCGGATCCGAGCCGTTGGCGGCCTACGGGCCCGAGTATCTGTTCGGCAGACCGGTCTCGCTCGATGAGCTGCGCTCCGCCAAGCTCTCTCAGGTCGCTGGCCTCGCAAGGACCGACCTCGCCGCCGCCCTGAAGCTGCTTGTCCGGGAGCGCCTGAACCTCCTGATTAGCGGCGGAACGTCCACCGGCAAGACGACCTTCGCGCGACATCTCCTGCAGCACGTGTCTGAGGATGAGCGGCTGATCACCATCGAGGATGCGTTTGAGCTCTTCCCGACACAGCGAAACGCCGTGTGCCTCCTCGCCGAACGCGCCGCGAGCTCGCAGCGCTCGCCCAACGCGCTCCTGCAGGCGTCCTTGCGTATGCGGCCCGACCGGATCGTCCTCGGCGAGATCCGCGGATCCGAGGCACTGACCTACCTCGAGGCGATCAACACCGGCCACGGCGGATCGGTCACCACGATCCATGCCGAGACGACCGAACTGGCCATCGATCGTCTCGCGATCATGGTGCTGCAGGCGGGAACGCCGCTCTCGTTTGCCGAGGTTCAGACCCATATCCGGAAATCCATCGACATGATTGTCCAACTCGGACGTGTCGAGGGGCGGCGGGGGGTAACCGAGGTGCTGGTCATACATACCGGGGGATGAGCCTGGGGGTGGGACCTCGACCAACAGTTCTTCGGCAAGCGCTGTGGTCGGTTCTACTTGTTGACCGGGCAGGCACGCACACCAGGTGCCGCCGATGTCGGCTGTGAACATTGCCGGAAACAACACCGCATCGCGGGGCAGGACGTTGCAGCGCAAGACGAGCCGAATGGACAATGAACCGTGCTTCCAACCAGTTCGATGTACTCAGCCTTCAATCCTCCGGGCAAAGGCACCCCAGGATCATTCATGACATCGTCAACCCTGTAAGGGTTGCCGAAGTGCAGCGTGCTTCAGCTGCACCGAATCTGCGCCTGGTCCCCTGCTTCCACGCCGGTTCACATACAGGCGACAAGGAAAACGCGGCCCCCTCGGGGGCCGCGTATTTGGTGGGTGAGGCCGAGAGGACCAAGGCCGCCATCAGACCGACTTTAGCCGTGGCCCCGTCCAGCGCCTTGCGCGTCCGTTCTGGACCACCGCGAGTGCATGCCCCTCCGATCCTGCGCTTGCGCCGTTCGGGCCCTACGCAAAGTAACCGCTGTCTGCGTCCAGGTGCAGCAGTGCCACTTCGGCGTCGAAGCCGGCATCGGCGGTCTCGAGTTCGAGACTGTCGATCCCATCCGAGCCGGTCTCCGCCGCCGCGAGCAACATCTCGTCGGTGGCCGCCACCTCGTAGAAGCCGAGGTCGTCGCTGGCTGTTTGGGCGGCGGTGACGCCCGCGCCGAACCCGTCGCCAATGCCCAGACGGAGGCCTCCCTCGTCCTCGCCGGCCGACAGCACGACCGCGACAGCGTCGGAGGCCGCGTGGTCATTGCGGCCGCTGATGCTGTAGTCGCCGGCGGCGAGTCCCTTGAAGGCGAACCAGCCGTTGTCGTTGGCGGTGGTCACCGCGATGCGGTTGCCATCGGCATCGAACAACTGCACCCGGGCGCCGGCGGCGAACGCCTCGTCCGCGTCCCTGGTGCCGTCGCCGTCGGCATCGTTGAAGACCTTGCCACGGATCGTCGCCAGATCTGGATTGGCCGTTCTGGCAAGACCGCCGAGACCGACATCACCGTTGAGCTCGCGCTCGGTCGGGTCGAGATCGATGCCGGCGATGGTCTTGGTGAGGCCGCCCTTGGTGGCACGCACGGAATAGGTGCCGGCGTCGAGGCCGTCGAAGGCGTAGCTGCCGTTGGTGTAGCTCCGCATCGTCTCGATGACGCTGCCGGACGAGGAGATGAGTTCGACCTTGGCGTTGTGGACCGCGGCCTCGCCGGAATCCCTGACCCCGTCACCATCGCTGTCGACAAAGACGGTGCCGCGGATCAACGCCGTGCCGGGATCGCTGCTGCCACCCGAAGAGCCGCTGTCGGTCGAACTGGGGAAGCCGACATTGTTCGACACGTCGCGCTCGCCGGCATCGAGCTGGATGTCGGTGGTGGACCGGGTCTGGCCGTTATAGGTGGCCCGCACCGAATAGGTGCCGGCGTCGAGGCCGTCGAAGGCATAGCTGCCGTTGGTGTAGCTCTGCATCGTCTTGATGACGCTGCCCGAGGAGGACAGGAGCTCGACCTTGGCGTCGTGGATCACCGTCTCGTCGGCATCGCGACGGCCGTCATTGTCGGCATCGATGAAGATGGTGCCGCGGATCACCCCGG
>JBNLCA010000078.1:0-2069 GCA_050303575.1 Paracoccaceae bacterium | reverse complement strand
AGCCATGCGCACCTGCTCTACGGCAACTGGATCAACGAGATCTACCAGTCCACGCCGTACGACCCGGCACAGATCGGACTTCCCCAAACCCCATGATTCGGCCACAATTTCCCGGTAACTGAGCACCGGGTTATGCGAGGGCGGGACATATGGTGGATGTCTTCTGGATTGTGGTCGGATTCCTGCTTGCACCGTTCAAGCACTTCGTCGACCCCAACGACCGGATGTCCTACATCTACCTGATCTCGGCCCTATTCGTCGCGGTCGCCTCCTACATCGTCGCCGAGGCGCGAAAGGGAACGCTCCAGCCTGCAGGCCTGATCCGGTGGCTCCTGCCGCGCGATGTTCTGATGCACCGCTCGGCGCAGGTCGATTTCGCGTTCTTCTTCGTCAACCGCGTGCTCAGGGCGGCGATCTACGGCTCGATCCTCGTCTTCTCGCCCGCCGTTGCCACCGTCACCACGGCGGTTCTGACCACGATCTTCGGACCCGCCGGTCCGGGCTACGCATCAAGTGTCGGCTGGTCGATCCTGACAACGCTCATCATCGCGGCGGTCCTCGATTTCACGCTGTGGTTCGCGCACTACATGTTCCACGTCGTCCCGTTCCTGTGGGACTATCACAAGGTCCATCATTCGGCCGAGGTGATGACGCCGATCACCGCCGCGCGGATGCACCCGGTCGAGGAAATCTCGGATTCCGTCGTCACCGCCGTCACGGTCGGCGTTGCCTACGCCACCTTGTCCTACTTCTGGGGCGAGGCGGCGCGCGAGCTAACCATCTTCCAGACCAACATCGTCCTGGCGCTCTTCTTCCTCGCCGCCTTCAACCTGCGCCACAGCCACGTCTGGATCCGCTATCCCTACTGGCTCCAGCACGTCTTCATCTGCCCGGCCCAACACCAGATCCACCATTCGATCGAGAAGCGGCACTGGGACAAGAACATGGGCTTCGTCTTCTCGGTCTGGGACTGGATGGCCGGGACGCTCTATGCGCCGAAGGGCAAGGAAGAAATCACCTACGGCCTCGGCACCGAGGAGGACGGCGGCACTTGGCACAGCCTGCGCGCGCTCTATTTCCTGCCATTCCGGCAATCGTGGGAGCGCCTGACGGGGAAGAAGGCCGAGCCTGAGCCCCAACAGAACCGCGAACCCGCCGAATGACCGGCACTCCGCGCCCGGCATAGGGCCGCGCGCCCCAGCCAGCGGGACCGGCCCCAGCCCTTGCGCCTGATGCTTCTGTTCTTCCTGATCCTCGCCGTCGCGGCGGCCGCCACGGTCTGGCGCGCCAAGTCGCGCATCGCGGCGGCCGAGGCTGCCTATCCGCCCGAGGGGCGCCTCGTCACCGCGCTCGGCCAGGCCGTGCATCTGGTCGAGCTGGGCGATCCCGCCGCGCCGCCGGTCGTGCTGATCCACGGCGCCTCGGCGTCGACGCGCGACATGACCTTCCGCCTCGCGCCCCGCCTTGCCCGCACCTACCGGGTGATCGTGGTCGATCGTCCCGGCCTCGGCTGGTCCGAGGCAAGCCCGCTTCCCGACACGATCTTCCGCCAGGCCGAGGTGATCCGGGCCGCCACGCAAGGCGCCGGTGCCACCCGCCCCATCGTCCTTGGCCACAGCTACGGCGGCGCGGTGGCGCTCGCCTGGGCGACGGCGTATCCCGACGAAGTCACCGCGCTCGTCACCGTCTCGGGACCTTCGCACCCGTGGGACACGCCGCTTTCGGCCTACTACAAGGCCCTCTCCACGCCCGGACTGCGCCATGTCGCGGCCTGGCTCGTCGCCGCCTGGGTGCCCGATCAAGTAGTCCGGACCGAGGTCGCCTCGGTCTTCGATCCGCAGCCGATGCCAGATGGTTACCTCGAGGCGTTCGGTGCCGGCATGACGCTGCGCCCCTCCACGCTGCTGGCCAACGCCGCGCAGCGCGCATCACTACTGGACGAGGTCACGGCGATGACGTCCCGCTATGACCGGCTCACAATGCCCTTCGAGATCCTGCACGGCACCGCGGACGACATCGTTAGCCCGAAGATCCATGCCGAACCGATGGTCCTCGACGTGCCCGAGGCC
>JBNLCA010000077.1:0-3032 GCA_050303575.1 Paracoccaceae bacterium | reverse complement strand
ACGGCTCGCATCTGTCGTCAGCCGGACTGCGGGTTCGGGCGTGCCTCTGAGCGCGCCAAGGATTTCCTGGCATTGGCGCGCCGTGACAAACTTTCGGCGCTTGCGCCGTTCACGAACGAGACCCCCGACCTGATATACCAGGGCCACAAGTGCACCGGCCAACAGAGGTGGTAAAATCTTGCCCCAATCCATTGTCGTTTCCAGCTTCGTAACATGATCTGGTTCCGATCAAGAATCGGAGCACTTCCCAAGCGGGCTGCATCGTGGCACAGGAAACCATGCTCGACGAGACCGACGATATCCACCCGCTTTTTGCCGGCGCGCCAGCCTCGACGGAGTTCAAAAAGCTGCGCAAGCGGATCGTGCGGCAGGCGCGCGAGGCGATCGAGCAGTTCGGCATGGTCGAACGGGGCGCGAAGTGGCTGGTGTGCCTCTCGGGCGGCAAGGACAGCTATACGCTGCTGGCGGTGCTGCACGAGCTGAAATGGCGGGGGCTCCTGCCGGTCGAGCTTCTGGCCTGCAACCTCGACCAGGGGCAGCCGGGGTTCCCGGCGACCGTTCTGCCCGAGTTCCTGGACCGGATGGGCGTGCCGCACCGGATCGAGTACCGCGACACCTATTCCATCGTAATGGACAAGGTGCCCCAGGGGCGAACCTATTGCGCGCTCTGCTCGCGGCTGCGCCGGGGCAACCTCTACCGGATTGCCCGCGAGGAAGGCTGCACGGCGGTGGTGCTGGGCCATCATCGCGACGACATCCTGGAGACGTTCTTCATGAACCTCTTCCATGGCGGACGGCTGGCGACCATGCCGCCGAAGCTGGTGAACGAGGAGGGAGACCTTTTCCTCTACCGGCCCCTCGCCTTCGTTGCCGAGGAGGATTGCGAGCGGTTTGCCCGCGCCATGCGGTACCCGATCATCCCCTGCGACCTCTGCGGCAGCCAGGACGGGCTGCAACGCCAGCAGGTCAAGGCGATCCTGGATGAATGGGAAAAGCGATCGCCCGGCCGCCGGCAGGTGATGTTCCGGGCGCTTATGAACGCGCGGCCCTCGCATCTGCTGGACCCGTCGATCTTCGATTTCGCCGGGCTGGCGCTTGGTCCGCGCCAAATTGAGGAAAATCTTCCACAACTGCGCGGGACGGCGTTAACGGACGACTGAGGAACGGCCTCTAGCGTGACCGGTGAGTCCGCTTGCGAAGGTCCGTCCCATGCCCAAGGCCCGCCCCCCCGCCCTCAGCCTCTTTCTGCGCCTGATCCGCAGGCGCGAGGTGCTGGCGTTCCTGCCGGTCCTGGCCCTGGTCGCGGTGGCGCTCGGCGGCGAGACGGCGCTGGTCGTCTCGGCCATCCTCTTCCCGGTGGGCTTCGCGCTCTTCACTCCGCTCCGGCGCGAGGAACGGGCGATGCAGGACGTCTTGACCGGGCTCGACCTCAAGCCGGCGCTGATCGCCTCGATGGACCGGACCTTCTCGGCCTCGCCGCGGGCCGGGCGGACGACGATCGCCTTCGCCGTGACGCTGGACGAGTTCGACGCGGTCGAGGAACGGCTCGGCGTCGCCGCCGCCGAGGACATCCTGCGCCGGATGGGCGAACGGATCGCCCTGGCGCTGCGTGGCACCGACACGGTGGCGCGGATCGACAAGGCCACATTCGCCGCCGCCTTCGGGCCGGTGACGCGCGCCGATCTCGAGGTCGGGCTGCAGGTCGCCGCCCGCATACAGGATGCGGTGCGCGCCCCGGTCGCGGTGGGGGCCGGACATGTCCACCTGACTTGCTCGGTCGGCTTCTGCCTCGCCTCGCGGGCGCCCCAGCCCTCGGGCGAGGCCGCGCTCGAGGCGGCGCTCGACGCGATGGGCGAGGCGGTCGCGGCCGGCCACGGCTCGGTCCGCGCCTTCCCCGGCGGTCCGGTGCGGACGAAACGGCGCAGCGACGCGACGGCCGACGAGGCGCTGGCAGCGCTCGAGAATGGCCAGATCCGGCCCTGGTTCCAGCCGCAGGTCTCGACCGACACCGGCCGCGTCACCGGCTTCGAGGCGCTGGCGCGCTGGGAACATCCCGAACGCGGCGTGCTTGCCCCTGCCGACTTCCTTCCCGCGCTCGCCGCCGCGGGCCAGACCGAGCGGCTGGGCGAGACGATCCTGTTCCACAGCTTCACGGCGCTGCGCAGCTGGGACCGCGCCGGTCTTTCGATCCCCTCGGTCGGCGTCAATTTCGCTGCCGAGGAGCTGCGCGATCCCCGCCTTGCCGACCGGATCGCGTGGGAGCTCGACCGGTTCGACCTGACACCCGACCGGCTGACGGTGGAGATCCTCGAAACCGTTGTGGCCGACGCCCGCGACGAGACGATCTCGCGCTCGATCGCGCTTCTGGCCGAGATGGGCTGCGGCATAGATCTCGACGATTTCGGCACTGGCCATGCCTCGCTCACGGCGCTGCGCCGGTTCCGGGTCGGGCGGATCAAGATCGACCGCTCGTTCGTGATCGACGTCGACGAGAACCCCGAACAGCAGCGGATGATCGCCGCCATCCTCGGGCTTGCCCATCAGCTGGGGCTCGACACGCTGGCCGAGGGAGTCGAGCGCGTGGGCGAACATTCGATGCTGGCCCAGCTTGGCTGCGGCCATGTCCAGGGCTTCGCCGTCGCCAGGCCGATGCCGTTCGAGGATACGATCGGCTGGGTACGCCGGCACGAGGACAGGATCGCCGAGACGCCTGAACTGACCCGCCGGGTGGGTTGATCTGCCCGCCGTCGTCGCGGCAGCCGCTGGCGTCACCTGGCGCACGCTCCGGCCCGGACCGGCCGCGACACCCTCTCGAACCCTGCGCACCTTCTGAGACCGGGCGACCCTGCCTGCCGCCATCGGACCGTGACCGCCCGCCGGAACGCCGCGCGGCCGCGATATCGCGCCGGAAGGGCCGCGCGGCGCGGCTGAATCCCCATGATTCGCGATGATTCGCCTGTCCCGACCCGGGCGCCGCCAACCCCGAATCCGCTTGACCTTTCGCCGCCCGGATAGTTGAACCTGCCAGACTT
>JBNLCA010000076.1:0-2032 GCA_050303575.1 Paracoccaceae bacterium | reverse complement strand
GGACGGATGTCCATCTGGGTGGCGAGGAGGTCTCGGGCTACGGACTGCGCCCGCGCGATGTCCGCACGGGCCGCGGAGGGACATGAAGGGGCGATGCGGAGGGTGAAGAGCGCCGCGAACCAGCCGTCGAGTTGGGGGAGGTCCTGCGAAAAGGCCAGTGGTGAGGCGTGGATCTCTGCGGCGACAGACGCCAGTTCCTGCGCCGAGCGCTCGTCCTCGCCGGTTCGGCTGAGATCGCCGAGGGAGGGGCCATCGAGCCACTCGGTCACCAGGACGTCCGGGCCCTCGTCGGAAAGGCGCGCGGCGCCGCGCCCGTCCGCGGCGCGCAGGAAGGCCGCGCCGGTCGCCTCGTTCCGCATGCCGCGCGGGTAATGCTTGAGGGCGGCATGGCGTCCGTCCGCCAGCGCGACCTTCCAGACGCGGGCAGTCGCTGTCTCGGCGACGAACGCGGCCTCCGTCGCACCGAACCGGGCGAGAAGCGTCGGATCAGGCGTCAAGCTCGAGCCAGACCGGGACGTGGTCCGAGGGTTTCTCGCGGCCGCGCAGCTCGCGCTCGATCCAGACCCCCGTCATCAGGTCGGCAGCCTGCGGCGTCAGCAGGTGGTGGTCGATGCGGATGCCGTCGTCCTTGTCCCAGGCGCCGCGCTGGAAGTCCCAGAAACTGTAGTGGCCGGGGCCGCGGACGCGGGTGCGGAACGCCTCGGTCAGGCCGAGGTTCACGAGCCGGCGGAAGGCGCGGCGGGTCTCGGGGAGGTAGAGCGCGTCCTCGGTCCAGGCTTCGGGATGACGCGCGTCCTCGGCCTGCGGAATGACGTTGTAATCACCGGCGAAGACCGCGGGCATTTCCTCGGCAAGGAGCGCTGTGATCCGTGCCCTGAGCCGCTCCATCCATGCCAGCTTGTAGTCGTATTTCGGGCCGGGGGCCGGGTTGCCGTTCGGCAGGTAGAGACAGCAGAGCCGTACGGCCGTCTTGCCCACCACCGTCGCCTCGATCCAGCGCGCCTGTTCGTCTGCATCATCGCCGGGCAGGCCGCGCGAGACGTCCTCGAGCGGCAGCTTCGACAGGATCGCGACGCCGTTGAAGCCCTTCTGGCCGTGGGTGGCGACGGAATAGCCGCGCTCCTCGAAGGGTTCGACGGGGAAGTTCTCGTCGAGAGACTTGATCTCCTGCAGAAGCGCCACGTCGGGCGTCTGTTCGTCGAGCCAGGTCGTCACCGCCTCGAGCCGGGCCTTGACGCCGTTGATGTTGAAGGTCGCGATCCGCATGGGCGCATCTTGCGGTCCCGCGCCGGGATGCACAAGGTGCCCCGAGTAGGGTGGCTCGGGGAGGGGCGGCGATGCTGGACGGCATGATGCGCAAGGTGATCGACCCGGTGCTGAACCGCTGGGGCAGGGACCTTGCCGGTCGGGTCACAGCGGACCAGGTGACGCTCGCCGGTCTGGCGCTGGGGCTCGCTTCGGCCGGGCTGGTCGCGGCGGGCTGGACGCTGGTCGCGCTGGTGCCACTTCTGGCATCGCGGCTCGCCGACGGGCTCGACGGGGCGGTGGCGCGGGCGCGGGGCAAGACCGACTTCGGCGGCTATCTCGACATCGCGTGCGACTTCGCCTTCTACGGCGCGGTGCCGTTCGGATTTGTCCTTCTCGATCCGGGCGCGAACGGGGTGGCGGGGGCGTTCCTTCTGATGACCTTCTATGTGAACGGGACGACCTTCCTCGGCTATGCGATCCTCGCCGAGAAGCGAAAGCTCGAGACGACCTCGCGCGGGGTGAAATCGCTCTACTTCACCGGCGGGCTCCTGGAAGGGACAGAGACGATCGCCTTCTTCGTCCTTCTCTGCCTCGTGCCGGGCTGGTTCGCGCCGCTCGCCTGGGGCTTCGGGATGTTGTGCGTCGTCACGGCGGGATCGCGGGTTCTGCTGGCGGCCAAGGTGTTCCGCTAGGACCCGCCGCGCCGGGCGATCTCGGTGCCCGCCGCGTGGGCCGAGGACCAGGCCCACTGGAAGTTGTAGCCGCCCAGCCAGCCGGTGACGTC
>JBNLCA010000075.1:0-2590 GCA_050303575.1 Paracoccaceae bacterium | reverse complement strand
CACCTCGCCGTCGGCGAGGAAGGGCGTGCCGTCCTGCTTGTTGATCGGCCCGGTGAACGGGTGATACGCGCCTGAGGTGATGTCGGCGATCATCTTCTCGGCCTCGGCCTTCACTTCGGCCGGGACCTCGTCGGTGATCTCGCCGATGACGACGTGGCCGTCCGCCATGCCGCCCCATGTCGCGCCCGAGGTCCAGCTTCCGTCCAGCGCCGCCTGCGCCCGCTTGGTGTAATATGGGCCCCAGTTGTCGATGATCGACGCGATCCGCGGCTTCGGCTTGAAGGCCGCCATGTCGGACGCCTGGCCGAAGGTGTAGATGCCCTCGGTCTTCTGCGCCTCGGCATGGGGAGCGGTCGAATCGGTGTGCTGCAGGATCACGTCGACGCCCTGTTCGATCATCGCCTTGGCGGCGTCGGCTTCCTTGGCCGGGTCGAACCATGTGTAGGCCCAGATCACAACCATCTCGACGTCCGGGTTCACCTTCTTGGCGTGCAGGTACGACGAGTTGATGCCCTGGATGACTTCGGGGATCGGGAACGAGGCGATGTAGCCGATCTTGTTGGACTTGGTCATGCGGCCCGCGATGGTGCCGATGACGGCGCGGCCCTCGTAGAAGCGCGAGTCGTAGACGGCGACGTTGTCTGCGGTCTTGTAGCCGGTCGCGTGCTCGAACTTCACGTCCGGGAACTTTGCGGCGACGTTGATCGTGGCGTCCATGTAGCCGAACGACGTGGTGAAGATCAGTTTCGCCCCGCCCAATGCCATCTGCGTCAGGACGCGCTCGGCATCCGCACCCTCGGGCACGCTTTCCTGGTAGACGGTCTCGACCGCATCGCCCAGCGCGGCGACCATCTCCTGACGGCCGATGTCGTGCTGGTAGGTCCAGCCGCCATCGCCCACCGGGCCGACATAGATGAAGCCGACCTTCAGCTTGTCCTGTGCCTGCGCGGGCAGGCCCAGCGCGGCAGCCGCAGCGGCGCCGGCCCCGGTGGCGAGGAGGGTTCTTCTTTTCACGTTACATACTCCCTGTTGAACCGGGCGCGCCCGGAGGTTGGCAGCGCCTCACGACGAGGCATGGAAGGATCGTCCCAGCGCGGCGGGCGCACTCATCGCGGCGCGCGAGCGGTCGGACGACATGATGACCAGCACGAGGATGGTTACCAGATAGGGGCTCATCGACAAGAGCGCGACGGGGACGTTGACGCCCGCCGCCTGGAGGTTGAGCTGCAGGACAGTGACGCCCCCGAAGAGGTAGGCGCCGAGGAGCACCCGCCACGGCCTCCAAGAGGCGAAGACTACGATGGCCAGCGCGATCCAGCCGGCGCCGGCGGTCATGCCCTCGGTCCATTGCGGTACGCGGATCAGAGAGATGTAAGCCCCGCCCAGCCCGGCGCACGCACCGCCGAAGGCGATGGCCATGAAACGGATTCGCACGACCTTGTAGCCCAGCGCATGGGCGGCCTCGTGGCTCTCGCCGACGGCGCGCAGGATCAGCCCCGCGCGGGTGTATTTCAGGAACGCCCAGGTCGCGGCGACCAGCGCGACCGAGAAGTAGAGGACCACGTCATGGCGAAAGAGGATCGGCCCGAGGACGGGAATGTCGCTCAGAAGCGGTACGTTCCAGTCGGCCAGCACCGGCGCCTTGATCCCGACGTAGCCCTGGCCCATCAGCGCCGAGAGGCCGAGCCCGAAGAGCGTCAGCGCGAGCCCCGTCGCCACCTGGTTCGACAGGAGAAACTGCGTCAGCACCGCGAACAGCATCGAGAGCGCCGCCCCGGCGACGGCGGCCGCGAGGAAGCCGAGGAGCGGCTGCGCCGTCTCGACCCCGACAGCGAAGCCGGCGATGGCGCCGGTGATCATCATCCCCTCGACGCCCAGGTTCAGGACGCCTGCCTTCTCGACGATCAGTTCGCCCGTCGCCGCCAGAAGGATCGGCGTCGCCGCCACCATCAGCGAAGCGAGAAGGAGAAGCCAGTTTATGGACAGCAAACCCTCCATCACGCCACCTCGCGCCGGCCGATCCGGGGCCGGTAATTGGTCAGCACGTCGAGGGCGAGCAGGAAGAAGAGCAGCATCCCCTGGAAGAGCTGGATCGCCGCCGATGGAATGCCGAGGTTGGTCGAGGCATTGTCGCCGCCCACGTAGGTCAGCGCCATGAGGAGCCCGGCAAAGAGTATGCCGACCGGATGCAGCCGCCCGAGGAAGGCGACGATGATGGCGGTGAACCCGTAGCCCGAGGCGAAGTCGATCGAGATCTGCCCCGCCGGACCGGTCACCTCGAAAAGCCCGGCAAGGCCGGCCAGCGCCCCGGCCACGCCGAAGCAGAAATAGACCAGCCGCCCGGGGCTGACGCCGGCGAAGCGCGCGGCGCGCGGGGCCTGCCCGGCGAGGCGGATGTGAAAGCCGGTGATGTGCCGGTTCAGAAGCACGTAGCTGCCGATCACCGACAGGAACGCGGCGACGACCCCCCAGTGCATGCCGGTCCCGGCGATCAGCTCGGGGTTCGCCGAACTCGCCCACTGCGCCAGGTTGCGGCTTCCCGGAAAGCCCGCGCCCTCGGGATTCTTCAGCCAGTTCAGCGCGGCGGAGG
>JBNLCA010000074.1:0-4916 GCA_050303575.1 Paracoccaceae bacterium | reverse complement strand
GGTCATCGATCCGCGTCTTCCGGGGCTTCTCGTCCGCCTTCTTCAGCGCGGCGATCCGCTTTTCGAGCGCCTCGAGACGCTCCTTGTCTGCGGGATCGACCATGACGGACACCCTTTCGGACGGTCGCGGACTAGCTACGGTGGCGCGCGATATGAGTCAAGCACGTGTGCGGGGCGTTAACCGATTGTAATCACGTATCATTTTGATCGGCACGTGGGCGTGGAGGATGCCGGAAGCGGTCCCCCGGCCCTCTCGGGCATATTCAACCGATCGGTTGACGATTTCCCCGAGCCCGGCGCAGGAAGGGCGCATGGACCGACTCGACGCCACCTTTGCCGCGCTTTCCGATCCGACCCGCCGGGCGATCCTGACCATGCTCCTCGAGGACGACATGGCGGTGACGGACGTGGCCGAGCCGTTCGAGATGTCGCTGGCCGCGATCTCCAAGCACCTGACGATCCTCGCCGAAGCCGGTCTCATCAGCCAGGAAAAGCGCGGCCGGGTGAAATGGTGCAAGCTCGAGCCCGACGCGATGCGCGCGGCGACGACCTGGATCCAGGGGTTCGGCCAGTTCGAGCCGATCGACTACGACGCGTTCGAGCGGTTCCTGGAAAGCGAGCTGGGCGAGGGAGAGTAGCCCCCCGCGCGGCAGGGTTGCACGATGGCCGCTGCGGACGCACACTTGCGCCACGGCTATTGGAGCTGTGACATGTTTCAGAAAGTTCTTTGCGTCCATTCCTTTCGCGACGACGGCGCCGAGGCGCGCATCAAGGCGGCCGCGGGCGCGCCCGACCTCGACGGGCTCGACGTCCGCCACATCTGTATCATCGACCGCACGCGGGATCCGGAGGCCACGCGGAAGGTGGACGAGATCTTCGATGCTCCGGCGGCGCATGGCGCAAGTTCGGACCGCGACGACCTTCTGAACCAAGCGATGCGCGCGCTGATCAAGGACGCGTTCCTGCCAGCGCTCCGCGCCGAGATCGCCGCGCAGGGGACCGACATCTGCCTCTTCCATTCCGGCACCGTCTTCACGGCCCAGACCGGGCCGCTGTTGCAGGGCACGATCGATCTTGGCGAGGAGTTCCCGGATGTCCGCTGGGCGCTGGAGAAACAGACCGCCTGGCTGATCCGGCACTCCAGGGACGCCGGCAAGCTCTGGGGCTTTGCGCAGAAGACGGCGATGGCGCAGGCCCGGCATGTCAGGGACAATTTCACCACGGGACCCGAGGTCGACCGCCTGCTGGAGGCCGTTTACGGATGATCGACTGGAACGCGATCCTGCAGAGCCTGCTCACCACCGGCGTCGTCGTCGCGGTCCTCGGTTTCGTCGCGCGCGAGGCATTCAAGTCGACCATCACGCACGCGCTCGACCGGCAGCTCGAGGTGCAGAAGACCGAGCTCGGCAAGCAGCTCGAGGAGTTCAAGGCGAAGCTTGCCGCCGACACGGCGCTTGCACAGGAGCGGCGTGACCAGGCGCGGAACATCGCCCACCGGCTAACCACGGCGGCCCGGCGGGCACGCGAGATGTGCGAGATGCCGGACGAGGACGGCTATCCGCGACCCGAGCTCATCGAGGCGCTGGCAACCGCGACCAACTATCTCGAGAGCGACATTCACGGGGCGCGGCTCACGCTCAACGAGGTCTCGCCGGACCTCTACACCTCGGTGCACGCGCTCAAGAACCAGCTCATCGGCATGCGTCAGAACGCGCTTCATGCGAAAGGCTGGATGAGCAAGGGGCAGCCGGAGAAGGCCGAAGAGCGCCGCGCCGAAATGGACGCCGACGGCGCGACGATTCAGGATCTGGTCCGGAGGTCGGTCGATCAGCTCACCAAGTTCGCGAACCTGGGCGGCACCTGAGCGCGATCAGCCCCCGGGCAGGCGCGGCGAGGTCAACCGGATGCGGCCGTTCGGGCGGAAGGCCACGCCCGGCGCATAGGTCACCCGGCGCGCCTCGACGTGGTTCTTCGGATCGCAGCCGCCGACGAAAAGCTCGACCCGGCGGTTGAGCGGCGACGAGGCGTTGCGTGTCGTCGGCACCACATCCCAGTCGGCCGACGCTTCGAGCACCATGTCGATCGCGCCCTGATGGAGGCCCGACCGGCGAAGACGGTTCACCACGACGTTGGCCCGCGCCCGCGCCACCCGGTCGTTCTGGGCGCGCGTGCCGTCGTCGTCGGCGTGGGCCGAAAGCGCCATCGGTCCGTCGGGATAGGTCCGCGCCAGATCGCGCAACAGGAGCGAGTCCCGCACCGACAGGGCGGCGCTGCCATGCGCGAAGTTCAGCGTGAAGCGGCAGTCCGCCTGGGCGGGCAAGGAAGAAGCAATCATCACCGCGACGAGGGACGAAGCGAGCCTGATCATGTCAAATCTCCATAACCTGCTTCCAATCTAGGACGAACGGCGTCGCGGGGAAATGCAAGTTTCTCGAAAGGCACGGAAAACCCCACCTTCGCAACACGCCGGAACATGCAACATTGCCTGCGCGCCAAACGACAGATGGGTCAATGCCAAGGTTTCTGATAGGAACGGTAGTCCTTCTCGCGGTGTCCACGCTGACCTACACCGAGGTCGCGGCCGGACTTTATCTCTTCCTTTACGTCATCGTCTTCGGCATTCCGTTGGCCTGGCTCCTTGTCGCAATTCCCACCATCGCACTTCTGTGCCTTGCAGGGGTGACGCTGGCCATCATCCTGCGCGGCCTTGTCGGCAACGGGATCGCGGCCGGGTTCCTTGCCACGGCGATGGTGCTTTCGGTCTACGCCTACCTGCCGCGCCTGATGAATGCCGACGCCGACACCCGGGCCGATGCCATCCTTGCCAGCGATACCGACGCGGTCGCCCCCGCTCCGGCCGAGACCGTCGGGCTGGCGACGGGTGACGAGGTCTGTTCTGCGACTTGCATCGACCTTCTGGTCTCGCGCAGGGTCAAGACAGTGGTAAACCTTGACGCAGCGTCCGTAACGGACCCAACCGCGACCGGCACCGCCTACGCGCTGGTCAAGCGGCCCGGCTGTGATCCGGCAGCCGCATTGGGGCGCGGCTACGGGATTTCGGGTGTCTTGACCGTGCTGGGACAGGAAGGCGAATGCATCGCCGAGAACGCGGCCCCGCAGACCCTTGATCTGGTGCTGGTCCGTGAGGTCGACACACCGCGCTCTGACGCCGAGGCCGCGGCGCTCACGCTGGACCGGCCCTTCAAGATCCGTAGGTATTTGATCTTGCGCCGTTCGGGCGAGGCTCTGGTGCCTGTCGTCCAATCCACCGAGTTGACGGTGCCGCGCTATTCAGAGCCGATGCTGATTTCGCAGGCGCCAACCCACCCCGGTCAGCGTATCGTGCCTGGCTTAAGCATCACCGAGCGCGTGCGCTACGGGCTGGAAGGTCCGATGGCCTATGACGATCGCCGGTCGCAGCGAACGATGCTGGAGGCGGCACTTGGGGCCGAGCTGAAGCCCCCTGAAGAAGAACCGCAGGACCCGCGCGAGGTTCTTGAACGCCAGCGCTTTCTGGTCGCGGAGCTGGCGCAGCGGCACGCGCCATTCACGGCCGCCGACAAACAATTGCTCGACGCATATCTGTTGGCTGTGAGGGTCAGGCCGACCGAGGAGGATCGGGAAATCCTTGCCGCCCTCATCGCCAATCCGGAACTGCCGTTCGATCCCTGGATGTCGTCGGCCTTGCAGGAATTCCTGCCGAACGACGCTGCCGGTGCGGCTCGCGTGTCCGAGGATCTGATGAAGCGTTTGCGCGGGGCGCTGGCCATCCATGATGCGGACGAGTTGAATGCAATCTCCTCAGAGATCGACGACTTGCCGCGGGAGACGGTGGCCGCCTACGCCGAAGAGCTGATCGCGGTTCTGGAGACGTCAGAAGATTTGCCGAACCTGACCTACCTGATCGAACCGGTCCTGTTCTCAGGCGCGGCAGACAGCGCGCTTGCCGTGCGCCTGCTGGATCGCACTTCGGAATTCGATGAAACGCCGTCCTATTCGACGGGGTTCGGGGCGCAGACTCTTTCGAGAGCGACTGTCAGCGCGATCTGCATGCTCGGCCCGGCGGTCGCGGAGCATAGCGAGGATATACTGCGCATCATGCACAGGCTGAAGTCCGAGGGCCGGTTCCGGATGCGCGTAAACGAAACCGCGTACGCCCTGATCCGGCTGGGAATGCCAACCGAAAAGGCGATCCTCGAGGTCTACGGCGAAGACCTGGGGCGATACCAGAACGAGGCAAGCTGGATCCGGAGAAAGGCCGGAAGTCTGATATCGGACCCAGACCTGCGCACGCTCAGGATCTACTGCTACAACTGACCCGTGCGCCGGAAGGTGAGGTAATGCGGCCGGCGCCCCTCGCGCAGGGCCTTCTGCTCGTAGCGGGTGCTGATCCAGTCGTCCCACGGGCGCCGCCAGTCCTCGGGCCCTTCGGCTAGCCAGTCGAACCCGACCTTCAGCACCTCCTCCAGCGCCTGGCGCACGTAATCGGGGATATCGGTCGCCAGCCGGAACTCGGCCCCCGGCGCCAGCACGCGGGCGAGCGGTTCGAGATGCTCGGGCGTGACGAAGCGGCGGCGGTGGTGCTTCTTCTTCGGCCAGGGATCGGGGTAGAGGAGGAACGCCTTCGCGACCGACGCTTCGGGCAGCACATCCATCAGGTCGCGCGCGTCGCCGGGATGGACGGCAAGGTTCTCCACCCCCGCCTTCCGGATCTTGCCCAGCAGCATGGCGACGCCGTTGATGAAGGGCTCGGCCCCGATGATCGCGACGCCGGGGTTCGCCTCGGCCTGGTGCACCAGGTGCTCGCCGCCGCCAAAGCCGATTTCCAGCCAGACCGGCCGCGCCCCGAACCGCGCCTCGAGGTCCAGGGGTGTCCGGTCGGGATTGACGTCCCAGCTGACCGGCCCCGGCGACAG
>JBNLCA010000073.1:0-12293 GCA_050303575.1 Paracoccaceae bacterium | reverse complement strand
TCCTCGGCGCGGCCATGGAGCGAGACACGGACCGTCGCCGGGGTGCGGTCCGGCGGCACGTCCTCGAGCACCACCCGATCCAGCGTCAGGCGC
Source organism: Paracoccaceae bacterium (assembly GCA_050303575.1). GTDB lineage: Bacteria > Pseudomonadota > Alphaproteobacteria > Rhodobacterales > Rhodobacteraceae > JBNLCA01. The sequence continues at coordinate 12,200 of JBNLCA010000073.1, read as the reverse complement.
GGCTTGTCGGAAAGCGAGCGGTCGATCTCGATCACCCGGCCCTCGATGGCGCCGTAGAAGCGGAAGTCGAGGACCGGCGCCGCCACGGCATGGGCGCGGTAGCCGATGGCAAGAGCGCCGAGACAGGCGAGAAGAAGCGCGCCCGCGACCGGCCGCATAAGTGCCGAGCCCTTGAGGGCGAGCGGCAGGAGCGCAAGGGCCACGAGGCCAAGGCCGAAGTAGGCGGTCTGTCCCGACTCGACCGGAAGCGCAAACCACAGGCCGATACCGGTGCCGAAGGCCACGGGTGCCCAGTTGAAGAGGTGCCCGCGCTGCGCATCGAGCGCTGCGACAAGCGGCGCAAGCGCCCGCGAGAGAACGCCCGTCCCTGCCCCCGGCTCCAGCACCCCGGCGCCTGCCACCTTGTCCTCTCCCGGCCGAATGCTTAATGAACCGTGACCCTAAGAGAACCGTGGTTTCCAGAGAGTTAACGTCAGGCCCGATGTCCGAGATCGTCACCCGCTTCGCCCCATCGCCCACGGGCTACCTGCATATCGGCGGGGCGCGGACGGCGCTCTTCAACTGGCTCTATGCGCGTGGCCGGGGCGGCAGGTTTCTGTTGCGGATCGAGGACACCGATCGCGCCCGCTCGACACCCGAGGCGACCGAGGCCATCCTGAAGGGGCTGACCTGGCTCGGGCTCGACTGGGACGGCGACGTGATCAGCCAGTTCGCGCGGGCGGATCGCCACGCCGAGGTGGCGCGCGAGATGTTGGCCGGCGGCACGGCCTACAGGTGCTTCTCGACGCCGGACGAGATCGAGGCGTTCCGCGAGGCGGCGCGCGCCGAGGGCCGCTCGACCCTGTTCCAGAGCCCGTGGCGCGACGCCGACCCCGCGAGCTATCCGGATGCGCCATACGTCATCCGCCTGAAGGCGCCCCGCGACGGCGAGACTTTGATCGACGACAAGGTGCAGGGTGCGGTCAGGTTCGGCAACGACCAGCTCGATGACATGGTGCTTTTGCGCTCGGACGGAACGCCGACCTACATGCACGCCGTGGTGGTCGACGACCACGACATGGGCGTCACGCACGTCATCAGGGGCGACGACCACCTGAACAACGCCGCCCGGCAGGCGCAGGTCTACAGGGCCATGGGCTGGCCCGAGCCGGTCTGGGCGCATATCCCGCTGATCCACGGGCCGGACGGAAAGAAGCTCTCGAAGCGGCACGGGGCCGTGGGCCTCGAGGAATACCAGAAGATGGGTTATCCGGCGGCCGGGATGCGCAACTACCTCGCGCGGCTGGGCTGGAGCCACGGCGACGACGAGATCTTCTCGGACGCCGAGGCGAAGGACTGGTTCGACCTCTCCGGCATCGGCAAGGCGCCGGCGCGGCTCGACTTCAAGAAGCTCGATCACGTCTCGGGCCAGCACATTGCCCGGATGGATGACGCCGAACTGGTCCGTGAGATCGCCGCCTACCGGGCCGCCGTCGGAGAAGCGCCTTTTTCTGCGCCGCAGAAAGAGGGGCTCGCCCGTGCGATGTACTGTTTGAAGGACCGGGCCAAGACGCTGGGCGAGCTTGTGGACAAGGCGCATTTCGTGCTGGCCCAGCGGCCCTTCACGCCTGACGAAGCGGCCGAAAAGGCGCTGGATTCGGTATCCCGTCGTATACTGGGAGAATTGACGCCGCACCTGCAAAATGCTAGCTGGGACCGCGACACGCTGGAGGCCGTCGTGGCCGGCATCGCCGAGTCGAACGGGATGAAACTCGGCAAGCTGGCCGGTCCGCTCAGGGCCGCCCTTTCGGGACGAACGGTCAGCCCCAGCGTCTTCGACATGATGCTGGTGATCGGCCGGGACGAGACCATCGCCCGGCTCAGTGACGCGGCGGGTTAAGGCGACTGTTTACGCCTTCCTGCCATGGATTGACGCGATGTGCCCGGACCACTCGCCGGGCCGGCAGGAGGCGATGATATGGCAGACACCAAGGCGACCCGTACAGCGACGCTGACCTTCGACGACAAGAAGATCGAGATGCCGATCGTCTCGCCGACCGTCGGGCCGGACGTCATCGACATCCGCAAGCTCTATGCCCAGGGCGACGTCTTCACCTACGATCCGGGTTTCACCTCGACCGCGTCCTGCGACTCGACGATCACCTATATCGACGGCGACAAGGGCGAGCTTCTCTATCGCGGCTACCCGATCGAGGAACTGGCCGACAAGTCGCACTTCCTCGAGGTCTGCTACCTGCTCCTTTACGGGGATCTGCCGAACGCCACCGAGCTCGAGGATTTCGAGCATCGCGTCACGCGCCACACGATGGTGCATGAGCAGATGCACTATTTCTTCCGCGGCTTCCGCCGTGATGCGCACCCGATGGCGACGATGGTGGGCGTGGTCGGCGCGATGTCGGCCTTCTACCACGACAGTACCGACATCAACGATCCCTGGCAGCGCGAGGTGGCCGCGATCCGGATGATCGCCAAGATGCCGACCGTCGCGGCGATGGCCTACAAGTACTCGATCGGCCAGCCGTTCGTGTACCCGAACAACTCGCTCGATTACGCCGGCAACTTCCTGAACATGTGCTTCTCGGTCCCGGCCGAGCCTTACGTCGTCGACCCGATCCTGGCCCGCGCTATGGACCGGATCATGATGCTGCACGCCGACCACGAGCAGAACGCCTCAACCTCGACGGTCCGGCTGGCCGGCTCGTCGGGCGCGAACCCGTTTGCCTGCATCGCGGCCGGCATCGCCTGCCTCTGGGGCCCGGCGCACGGCGGCGCCAACCAGGCTTGCCTGGAAATGCTGCGCGAGATCGGGACGGTGGACAACATCCCCGAGGCGATCCGCCGGGCCAAGGACAAGAACGACCCGTTCCGCCTGATGGGCTTCGGCCACCGGGTCTACAAGAACTTCGACCCGCGCGCGAAGGTCATGAAGGAATCGGCGGACGAGGTGCTGGGCCTTCTGGGCATCCACGACAACGAGACGCTGAAGGTCGCCAAGGAGCCCGAGAAGATCGCGCTTGAGGACGAGTATTTCGTCGAGAAGAAGCTCTATCCGAACGTCGACTTCTATTCCGGCATCATCCTCGAGGCGATGGGCTTCCCAACCTCGATGTTCACGCCTATCTTCGCGCTTTCGCGCACGGTGGGCTGGATTTCGCAGTGGAAGGAAATGATCGCCGATCCGACCCAGAAGATCGGCCGCCCGCGCCAGCTTTATGTCGGCGCGCCGCGCAGGGATTACGTCGAGATCGAAAACCGCTAGGATCTGGGCCGCCTCCGGGCGGCCTTTCCTTTGGCAAGGTGGGAGGCGGCCTGCTGAGACTTCGGTACCTCGTCGTCGTTTGCCTCTTGATGCTCGTCGCCCCACCTGCGCGGGCAGGCGACCCTTGCCCGATCGGTGTGACGATCGTTGATCTTGGCACGCCGGACTGGATCAACCGGAATGACGTTCTGGACAGGCTGTCCTCGCAGGTATCCTGGATTGGCATAAGTCACGTCCCCGCGCAGAACGGGATTGAACTCGACGCGGTACATCCCGGCAGCCCCGCCGAAGCCGCCGGCCTTCTTCCCGGCGACATCCTGACCGAAATCAACGGTATCCCGATTGAGGACAGTGCCGCCCGTCGTGCGCTGTTCGACTCGGTCCACCCGGGCGACATGCTGCGCATTTCCCTGATGAGGGACGACAGACCGCTGCAGCTGGACCTTCAGGTCGGCAGAAGCGATCCGGTCGTCATGGGGCTGATCCAGGCCATGTCGCGAAGCGAATGCCGGGATCCTGGACTTCGTCTGGCGGACGAGGCCGAACGCGATGCGGTCAGGGCGCAGCTCTTTACCCCGGAGCGCGGCTTCCGATGCGACGACGCTCACGTCGCGCTGCGTGCGCCGGCTCCGAACGACATCCCTGCCGATGTCTACTTCATCCGGGGCAGCCGCCGGGTACTGCTGACCATGCCCGGCTGGGCGACGACCTGTGTGCAAGCCTCTGAACTCGACGGTGAGCGGTTGACGGACGCTGCGCTGCTGAGCTTTGTCGACAGGGTCATTGGCGGATACGTTGCCGACCGCCACGCAAACCCCTAGCTCGTTACCTTCTGCTCCTCGTCTGGAGCGCTGCGGCGCGGTTTGAGCCGCAGCGTTTCGAGGAGCGACTTGTCGACCTGCCCCTTCACCAGCCACGCGATGGAAAAGGCCCAGACTCCCAGCGCCTCGAACCACAGGACCAGAAGCCAGTCGTTGACGATGGCCTGCGGGACCGCCGGCCCTTTCACCTTGAACCACGAGGCGACGATGACCAGCACCGTCGCGACCCAGATCAGCGCGCCGCAGGCCCGGTAGATGCGGCGCCGCGTCGGCTTGGCGGTGCGTGCGAAGCGGAAGAACGCCATGTAGCCGACCGCCGAAAGGAAGACCACCGCCGAGGTATAGTGCGCGATGGCGGCGCCGTGGCGCCCCAGCACGGACTGGGTGACCGAGGCGAGCGTGTCGCCGGCGATCCGTCCCTCGTTCGGGAAGACCGCCACGCCCAGCGCCGCGACACCCGCCACGGTCGTCACCCAGTCGTCCGAGATCTTCTCCTCGCCGCGGCGGTGGCCGGTATAGCAGATCAGGAAGATGGCGATGGCGAACATGACGCCGACGAATACGTCGCGCAGGATCGTGTGGTAATAGTCCGAGATCGAGGGCTCGACCTTGCCCAGCGACAGAAGCCCGCCGAGGATCAGAAGGAACGGGAGCGTCAGGCCGAGCAGCCCCAGCGCCTGCCGGATGCGGTAGAAATTCCTGACGATTTCGTCGCGGTCGTCCATGGCGCCGAAGCTACGCCCGGCTGTCGCGCCGATCAACGGCCCCGGAACGCGGGCGGGCGCTTCTGCAGGAACGCGGTCACGCCCTCGGCGAAATCCTCGCTGCGTCCACAGTCAGCCTGAAGCTCGGCCTCGAGCGCCAGCTGGGCGGAGAGGTCGTTGGCATAGCTCTGCCGCAGTGCGGTCTTGAGGTTGCGGTAGGCGGCGGTCGGCCCTTTGGCGAGGTGCGCCGCGCGGGCACGCCAGTGGGCCGGGAACTCGGCATCGGGGACGGCCTCCCAGATCATGCCCCACTCGACCGCCTTCTTCGCACTCACCGGCTCGGCGAAGAGGGCGGCGCCCATCGCGCGGGCAAAGCCGACCTGGCGCGGCAGCCAGTAGGTGCCGCCCGCGTCCGGGATCAGGCCGATCCGGGTGAAGGCCTGCAGGAACACCGCACTTTCTGCCGCGATCACCACGTCGGCGGCCAGCGCGATGTTGGCCCCTGCCCCGGCCGCCGGCCCGTTGACGGCCGAGATCGTCGGCACCGGGCAATCGTAGATCGCGTTCAGCATCGGCTCGTATTCGTCGCGCAGCGTCCGCGAGAGGTCGCGCACCGGCCCGGCCGCCCGGTCCGTCAGGTCCTGGCCCGAACAGAAAGCCCGGCCCTCGCCGGTCAGGACAAGGACGCGCGCCTCGGTTCCGGCGCGCTTCACGGCGTCGGTGATCTCGGCCCGGATGCGCGAGTTCAGCGCGTTCATCACCGCAGGTCGGTTCAGCGTCAGCACGGCCACGTCGTCGGCGACCGCGTAAGTTACGTCCTGGTAATCCATGGCCGGTCCTCCCCGGCCCGACTTTACGGAAGCCGGGCCAAGGGGAAAGCGCGACCGTGCGTCACGCGGAGGTTTTCGCCCCGAGTGCGGCGATCAGTGCGCGCGCTTCAGGGGGCGGGCGGCGTTCGATCCGGGTGTAGGCCGAGCCGTCGAGTGTCCGCCGGACCAATCCGTGCTCGACCAGCGAGCGGCGGATCTGGGCGGCATCGCCCAGTGCGGTGACTTCGTCAATCAGCGCCGAGAACGCACGTTCGGTCCATTCCATCTCGCGCGGCAGCCGGGCCCAGACCGCCCAGAGGCACAGTTCCTGCACCGCCGTCCGGCCGGGCCAGCGGGCGAACCGGCCCCGGTCGTCGAACCAGTGCAGCGCTCGGGCGACCTTGGCCCCGTCCGCCGGCGGCTCGGCGCCCTGCCGGATCGCCGAGAGATGCTGGAAGTTGCGGTAACCCGCCGCCTTTGCGACTCGATTGAGCCAGGTCTGGTGGCCCGCAGTATCCACGGGCGCCTGCGCCTTGAGCGCGCGGGCGAAGGCCGAAACGTCGGGGATGGTGAGCGAAAGTGGCACGCGGGCCATGTCGGATCCTCCTCGCGCAACCGTTGCCCCGAAAGGGTGCCGGGCCGCCCTTGGGCGCGTCGGTCGCGCCGGTGGAAATCCGTCTGGCTTTTCGGGCAGGTTCAGCTCCCTTGCGGGATGGCGGCGCCTCGGTGAACTGCAGACCGTGGGGGCGATATAGCTGCGCCGGGCTATGTGGGCAAGTCAGCCCTTCATAAGCTCGTCAAGGCGGCGGCGTTCGTCTTCCGTCAGTCCCTCGGGCGGCGCGGCGGCGCGGCGGCGCAGGTAGGTCAGCGCGATGGCCAGCGCCAGGGCAAGCATCAGCGGTCCGGCGATCCAGAGAAGCAGGTTCGCGCCCGAGGTAGAGGGTCGAAGCAGTACATATTCGCCGTAGCGGTCGGTGACGAAGGCGACGACCTCGGCGTCCGTGTCGCCCGCCACCAGCCGCTCGCGGACCAGAAGGCGCAGGTCACGGGCAAGATCGGCGTGGCTCTCGTCGATCGACTCGTTCTGGCAGACAAGGCACCTCAGCCCCGCGGAAATATCCCGCGCCCGCGCCTCGAGCGCCGGATCGCCCAGCACCTCGTCGGGCTCGACCGCCAGCACCGGCGTGGCGAGAAGGATCAGGATCAGCAACAGACGCTTCATTCCGCCGCCACCGCCGCCGTGGGTTTTCGGGCACCCGCCGCCACGCGATATCGGCGGTCGGAGAGGCTGAGGAGACCGCCCAGCGCCATCAGGATCGCGCCGCCCCAGATCCAGTTGGCGAAGGGCTTGACGTGACTGCGCACCGCCCAGCCGCCGCCGTCCTGCGGATCGCCGATAACGAGGTAGATGTCATTCAGGAAACCGTTCCGGATGCCCGCTTCGGTCGTCGGCATCCGCGCCACCGGGTAGACCCGTTTCTCGGGGTAAAGGGTGGCAATCTGGCGGTCACCCGACCAGATCTTCATCTCGGCCATGGTGGTCAGGTAGTTGGGACCCTCGCCCTGGCGTACGCCGGAAAGCTCGATCCCGTAGCCGCCGACCTCGAACCGGTCGCCGATCTGCGCCACGCGGATATCCTCGACCTCCCATGCGGTCAGCGCCGAGACAGCGAAGACGACTATTCCGAAGCCGCCATGCGCGACGGCCCGGCCGATGTCGGCGCGCGGCAGCCGGGTGACGCGGCCGAGCCGGTGCGACAGCCCCTCGCGGCCGGTGCGGCTCCAGAGATCGAGGACTGCGCCGCCGACCACCCAGAGGCCGAGCGCCGCGCCCACAGGCCCGAGCGCCGAACGTCCGGTCTGCATGGCCCAGACGAGCGCGCCCGCCGCTACGGCGAGGACCAGGACGGGGGCCATCTGGCGGGCGGCCCGGCCAAGCGAGCCGCGCTTCCAGGCAAGGAGAGCGCCCAGGGGCAGTGCAACGGCGATGCCGACCGCAAAGGGTGTGAAGGCGGTGTTGAAGAAGGGCGCCCCGACCGACAGCTTGCGGCCGAAGGCAAGCTCGGCCACCAGCGGCCAGATCGTGCCGATGAAGACCACGAAGGCCGCGACAGTAAGGAGGATGTTGTTCAGCAGAATGCCGCTCTCTCGGCTGACCATGGCGAAAATGCCTTTCGCCTCCATCGCCCCCGCCCGTGCGGCGAAAAGTGTCAGCGCGCCACCGATGAAGACGGCGAGGATCAAGAGGATGAAGACCCCGCGCTCGGGATCGTTGGCGAAGGCATGAACCGAGGTAATGACGCCCGAGCGGACAAGGAACGTGCCGATCAGCGAGAAGCCGAAGGCGAGGATGGCCAGAAGCACGGTCCACGACTTCAGCGCCTCGCGCTTCTCGACCACGATGGACGAATGCAGGAGCGCCACCGCGATCAGCCACGGCATGAAGGACGCGTTCTCGACCGGGTCCCAGAACCAGAAGCCGCCCCAGCCAAGCTCGTAATAGGCCCACCAGCTGCCCAGCGCGATGCCGACCGTCAGGAAGAGCCACGCGGCGAGCGTCCAGGGCCGCACCCAGCGACCCCAGGCGGCATCGACGCGCCCCTCGATCAGCGCGGCGACGGCGAAGGAGAAGGACATCGAGAGACCGACATATCCAAGATAGAGGAACGGCGGGTGGAAGGCGAGGCCGGGATCCTGGAGGAGCGGGTTCAGGTCCTCGCCGTCGAACGGCGGCATGGCGAGCCGCAGGAACGGATTCGACGTGAAGAGGATGAAGGCAAGGAACGCCACGCCGATGGCGCCCTGCACCGCCAGGACACGGGCCTTGAGACCGGCGGGCAGGCTGCCCCCGAACCACGTCGCGCAGGCGCCGAAGAGCGAAAGGATCAGCACCCAGAGGAGCATCGAGCCCTCGTGGTTCCCCCAGACGCCCGACACCTTGTAGAGCATCGGCTTCAGCGTGTGGCTGTTCAGCGTGACGACACGCAGCGAGAAGTCGGACGTCACGAAGGCGTAGGTCAGCGCCGCGAAGCTGAACGCAATGAGCAGGAACTGCGTCGTTGCAGCCGGGTCGGCGACGGCCATCCAGCCTGACCAATTCTTCTGCGCGCCGATCAGCGGCACCACCATCTGCAGGATGGCAACCCCGAAGGCGAGGATCAGGGCGAAATGGCCGAGTTCGACGATCATGGCGGGACCATACTGCTCTGCGCCGCCGGGGCCAATGGGGCGTGTCGCCGGGGCGGGAAGACTCTAGCGATTGTGAAAGATGCGGCCGATGAAGTTCAAAAGCACCTGCGCCGCCAGGATCGCCGTCGTGCCGGTGTGGTCGTAGTCGGGCGCGACCTCGACAAGGTCGATGCCGACCACCCTGCCCCGCTTCGTCAGCCCGTCGAGAAGCTCGAGCACCTCGTAATAGAGGAACCCGCCATGCGAGGGCGTTCCGGTCCCCGGCGCGATCGAGGGGTCGAACCCGTCGATGTCGATCGTCACATAGTAGCTCGCGCCCTTCGGGATGCGCTCCAGCACCGCCTCGACTCCCAGCTTGCGGATCTGGCGCACCGACAGGATGCCCGATCCCATGGCGCGGGCAGCCTCGTAGCCCTCCCTGGCGGTGGACGAGACGTTGCGGATGCCGAGCTGGCTCAGCCCCGTGACATATGGCTTTTCCGCCGCCCGCCGCATCGGGTTGCCGTGGCCGTAGCGCACGCCATGGCGCTCGTCGACGAAATCGAGATGCGCATCGATCTGGACGATATGGATCGGCCCCTGCCCGTCGAAGGCGTTGATGCAGGGGATGTTGACCGAGTGATCACCCCCCAGCACCACGGGGAGTGCGCCGGCTTTCAGGATTGCCCGCACGCCGGCCTCGATGGCGGCGTGGCTTTGTGTCGTATCGGTGTGGACGATGTCGGCATCGCCGATGTCGAGGATACGCACACCGTCGAGATAGGTGACGTCGTCCTCGTGATCGTAGGCGCCCGCGTGGCCGAACGAGAACAAGGTCGAGGCTTCGCGGATCGCCCGTGGCCCGAACCGCGCGCCGGCACGCCACTGGGTGCCGAAATCGAAGGGCGCACCCAGGATGGCGACATCGGCGTCGATGGCGCCCCAGTCCGGCTGGTAGGGCGACTTGGCGAAGGTCGAGATGCCCACGAAGGGCAGGTTCAGCCGTCCCGTCTCGTACCCGTGCGCCATGTGCTACCTCGCGACCGCAAGTTCCGCCCTGAGCCCGCCGAGCGGGCTTTCCGTCAGGGTCAATGTTCCGCCATGGCCCCGCGCGACATCCATCGCGATGGCAAGGCCCAGTCCCGCTCCCCCGCCGCGATCCTGATTGCGCGACGGATCGAGCCGGGTGAAGGGCTTCAGCGCCTCCTCGCGTTGCGACTCGGGGATGCCCGGACCGTCATCGTCGACGAGGAACCGGACCAGGTCCTCGTCGGCCGAGATCGTCATCTGCACCTGTTTGCCATAGCGCAGGGCGTTCTGGACAAGGTTTTCCAATGCCCGCTCGACCGATTTCTCGCGCATCTCGATCATATCTTCAGCCGCCGGCGTGACCGTCAGACCGACCGTCCGGCCCAGCCGTCCGGCATTCTCGACGATGCGCCGCGCCAGCGCGCCGGGCGAAACGGGAACCGTCTCCTCCTCGGCCTCGCCGCGCACGAAGGCGAGGAAGCCTTCCAGCATCTGCTCCATGTCGTCGACGTCGCGCTTCATGGCGCGCGTGTCCGCATCGTCGGGCGAGAGCGACAGGCCCAGCTTCAACCGTGTCAGCGGTGTCCTCAGGTCATGGCTGACGCCCGACAGAAGGAGCGTGCGCTGCTCGCGCGAGCGTTCGATCCGCTGGCGCATGTCGAGAAAGGCCGCGCCCGCGGCCCTGACCTCGGTCGCCCCGCGCGGCCGGTAGGCCATGACACGGCCCCGTCCGTAGGCGCCCGCCACCTCGGCGAGCCGCGTGATCGGCCTGAGCTGGTTGCGCAGGAAACCGTAGGCGACGCCCGTCATCAGGACGCCTGCCAGCACCATGATGACCAGAAGCTGGTGCGGGTTCGACGCGGTGACCCGCGAGCGCGGAAAGACGATCTCGGCCTCGCCATGATCGGTCTCGACCCACAGACGCACGATGTCGAGATCGCCCAGGTCGATGGCGCTTACCGCCGGAAGGATCTGGTTGAAGGTCGAGATCACCGACTTGCCCGAAAGATCGTAGAAGATCCGCGTCTCCTGGACCGGCCCGGCCGGCAGCCTGACGTCGAAGCCGAGATGGCCGCCAAGGTCCGCCGCGACCCCTCGCGCCGACTCGGCGTCTGGGGCCGCGTTGATCTCTTCCAGAAGGTAGCCCAGCGGCACCGCGATGTTGCCGGTCATCTGCTGGGTGACCTTGGCATAATAGCGCTGGATGAACTCGACCGAGAAGATCAGCTGGATCACCAGGATCGGCACGATCAGGATCAGCATCGCCCGGCCGTAAAGACCGCGCGGCAACAATCGTTTGAGCCATCCGAAGAGCATGGCTAAAGCTAGCGGGCGGAAGGACGCAGAGGAAGGGCCGATGGCCGAACTTGTCGCCCAGGACGTGCGCCGGATCGTGGCGCCGAACCCGTCGCCCCTGACCCAACAGGGCACCAACAGCTACATCGTCGGCCGGGGCGAGGTCGCGATCATCGACCCGGGTCCGGCGATCGAGGCGCATCTTCGGGCGCTGCTCGCAGCGCTGGGCGGCGAACGGGTGGCGGCAATCCTGGTCACGCATCCGCATCTCGACCATTCCGGCCTCGCCCCTGCGCTCGCGTCGGCAACCGGCGCGCCGGTCCTCGCCGCCGGCACCTCCACCGAGGGACGGAGCGCCATGATGGAGTCTCTCGCCTCGTCCGGCCTCGCCGGCGGCGGCGAGGGTCTTGACCTTGCGTTCCGACCTGATCGGCGGCTGACCGATGGCGAAACGGTCGAGGGCCCGGGCTGGCAGATCGAAGCGATCGCCACGCCGGGCCATCTCGGCACCCATCTCGCCTTTGCGCTCGGCGATAAGATCTTCTCCGGCGACCACGTCATGGGCTGGTCGACCACCATCGTCTCGCCACCGGATGGCGACATGGGCGCCTACATGGCCTCGCTCGACCGCCTTGCCGGGCGTCCGGCGCGCCTTTACCTGCCCGGCCACGGCCCGGCGATAGACGACCCCGCAGCACGGCTGAGCGAACTGGCCCGCCACCGCCGCACCCGCGAGGCGGCGATCCTTGCCGAACTCGGCGGCGAGCCCCGCGTCCCGGCAGACCTGACACGCGCCGTCTACACCGACACGCCCCCCGCCCTCCTTCCCGCCGCCGAGCGCAACGTCCTCGCCCACCTCATCGACCTGGCCGAACGGGGCTTTGCCCGGGCAGACGGACCCATCGGCCGGACGACGGGCTTTCGCAGAACCTGATGCAAACCGCTGCCCGGCAAGGGTTATTCCGCTCCGGACGGGTCCACGCGCAAGCCCGGCGCTTCGATGTCATTTCCATCGAATCCCCTCTGGACGCCCCGAACCTTGCTTGCTATACGGCGCCCCGGTGTTCCGGCGTAGCTCAGCGGTAGAGCAGTTGACTGTTAATCAATTGGTCGT
>JBNLCA010000072.1:0-6082 GCA_050303575.1 Paracoccaceae bacterium | reverse complement strand
TACATGTTCCTCGACGACACGGCCTGCAACCTCGCCTCGATGAACCTCCTTACCTTCTACAAGGGCGGCGAATTCGACGCCGAGGCCTATGTCCATGCCGCGCGGCTCTGGACGCTGACGCTGGAAATCAGCGTGATGATGGCGCAGTTTCCGAGCCAGGAGATCGCCCAGCTTTCCTATGATTTCCGGACGCTGGGCCTGGGTTATGCCAACATCGGCGGCCTTCTGATGAACATGGGGCTCGGCTACGACTCGGCCGAGGGACGGGCGCTGTGCGGTGCGCTCACCGCCATCATGACCGGCGTCGCCTACGCCACCTCGGCCGAGATCGCGGGCGAGCTGGGTCCGTTCCCGGGCTACGAGCGCAACGCCGAGCACATGCTCCGCGTGATCCGGAACCACCGCCGCGCGGCCTACGGCGAGGCGAAGGGTTACGAAGGGCTGAACGTCAAGCCGGTGGCTCTCGATCAGGCGAATTGCCCGGTACAGGAGCTTGTAGCGCTTGCCAAATCCTCGTGGGACGAGGCGCTCGAGCTCGGCGGCAAGCACGGCTACCGCAACGCCCAGACGACGGTGATCGCGCCGACCGGCACGATCGGCCTCGTGATGGACTGCGACACGACCGGGATCGAGCCCGACTTCGCGCTGGTCAAGTTCAAGAAGCTCGCCGGCGGCGGCTACTTCAAGATCATCAACCGTTCGGTCCCGGCGGCGCTCGTCGCGCTAGGGTACCGGCCGGCCGAGATCGAGGAAATCATCGCCTATGCGGTGGGCCACGGCACGCTCGGCCAGGCGCCGGGGATCAACCACACCGCGCTGATCGGCCACGGCTTCAGCGAGGTCGAGATCGGCAAGATCGAGAAGGCCCTGCCCAGCGCCTTCGACATCCGGTTCGTCTTCAACCAGTGGACGCTGGGCGAGGATTTCTGCACCGGCACGCTGGGCATCCCGGCCGAAAAGCTGAACGACCCGACCTTCGACATGCTCAAGCACCTTGGCTTCACCAAGGCGCAGATCGACGCGGCGAACGACCATGTCTGCGGGACCATGACGCTGGAAGGCGCGCCCGGTCTGAAGGACGAGCACATCTCGGTCTTCGACTGCGCCAACGCCTGCGGCAAGAAGGGCAAGCGCTACCTGTCCGTCGAAAGCCACATCCACATGATGGCGGCGGCGCAGAGCTTCATCTCGGGCGCCATCTCGAAGACGATCAACATGCCGAACTCGGCCTCGATCGAGGAGACGCTGGCCGCCTACGAGCTCAGCTGGCAGCTCGGCGTGAAGGCCAACGCGCTCTACCGCGACGGCTCGAAACTGTCGCAGCCGCTGGCGTCCGCGCTGGTCGAGGACGACGAGGAGGCCGAGGAGATTCTCGCCTCGGGATCGGCGCAGGAGAAGGCGACGGTTCTGGCCGAGAAGATCGTCGAGAAGATCATCGTCAAGGAAGTGATCCGCCGGCATCGCGAGAAGCTGCCCGAGCGGCGCAAGGGCTATACCCAGAAGGCCATCGTCGGCGGCCACAAGGTCTATCTCAGGACCGGCGAGTACAAGGACGGCCAGCTCGGCGAGATCTTCATCGACATGCACAAGGAAGGCGCGGGCTTCCGGGCGATGATGAACAACTTCGCCATCGCGGTGAGCGTCGGCCTGCAATACGGTGTTCCGCTTGAGGAATTCGTCGACGCCTTCACCTTCACCAAGTTCGAGCCGGCGGGGATGGTGCAGGGTAACGACTCGATCAAGACCGCGACCTCGATCCTCGACTACATCTTCCGCGAGCTGGCGATCAGCTATCTCGACCGGACCGACCTGGCGCACGTCAAGCCTTCGGGCGCGTCGTTCGACGATATCGGCGAGACCGAGAAATCGGGCAATGTGGCCGAGCCGACCGAGAGCGCCGCGACCAAGTCGATCGAGGTCCTGAAGCAGCTTTCCTCGACCGGCTACCTCAGGAAGCGGCTGCCGCAGGAACTGGTCGTGCTTCAGGGCGGTGTCGGTGCGGTGGGCGCCGTCGCGCTCGGCGGCGGGATCGATGCCTCGGCGACTCTGGCGGCCCTGGTCCCGGCGGTCGGTGAGGGCTCGACCGCCATCGCCACCGGCACGGTGACCCTGGACGCCCGCACCAAGGCCAAGATGCAGGGCTACGAGGGCGAGGCCTGCGGCGAGTGCGGCAACTACACGCTGGTCCGCAACGGGACCTGCATGAAGTGCAACACTTGCGGCGGCACGAGCGGGTGCAGCTGACCCAGGAATTCCGGTCCGGCGCGCTCCTGGTAGCGTGCCGGACAGGCTCCCGGGGCGGGTGCGCCCGCCCCTGACGCGGATCGGGCCGCAGGCAGAAACCGAGCGGTATGTAAACGAGCCCGATAAGCGAGACTCCGGGAGGTCCTTCGGGACCTCCCTTTTTCTTGAGGTCCGGGGCAATCTTGGTCCCAAATCGTCTGGTATGAGGGGCCGGGCCTAGAGGAGACGCGATTGCACTACCGACCTGAAGTCGACGGCCTGCGCGCTGTTGCCGTACTGCCGGTGATGTTCTTTCACGCCGGCTTTCCCGCATTTTCGGGCGGGTTCGTCGGCGTCGACGTCTTTTTCGTCATCTCTGGCTACCTGATCACCGGCATCCTGATCGACGAGCTGGGGCGCGGCGACTACTCGATCCTCCGGTTCTACGAGAGGCGCGCGCGGCGCATCCTGCCGGCCCTTAGCCTCGTCATCCTGACAACGATCCCGTTCGTCTGGGCCTGGATGACCCCGACCGAGTTCAAGCTCTTTTCGGAAAGTGTCGGAACGGCGGCGATCTTCCTCTCGAACTTCCTCTTCCTGGCCGAGCTGGGCTACTTCGCGCCCGATACCGAGCTCCAGCCCGTGGTGCATCTCTGGAGTCTGGCGATCGAAGAGCAGTTCTACCTGCTTTTCCCGGTGATCCTGTGGCTGGCCTACCGCCTCGGCCGCACCCGGCTGGCCCTGGTGGTGACCGGAACGCTGTGTCTGGCGAGCCTGATCCTGTGTCAGAGCCTGATCGCTGACTATCCCGAGAAGAACTTCTTCTTCTCGCCGTCGCGGTTCTGGGAAATCCTGGCTGGTGCGCTCGTGGCGCTCGGCCTGTCAGGGCGCGTGCCGCCAACCAGCCATGTGCTTTCCGTCGCCGGGCTGATGGCCATTCTCGCCGCGATGGTCGTCTTCAACGACACAACGCCGTTTCCCTCGATCTACACGCTTCTGCCGGTGGTGGGCACGATGCTGGTCCTGGTCTTCGGAGGGAACGGCAGCCTTGCCGCGCAAGTCCTTTCCGTCAAAGCCTTTGTGGGTATCGGCCTTGTCAGCTACTCGGCCTATCTCTGGCACCAGCCGCTCTTTGCCTACGCGCGCTTGCGCTCTCAGGGCGAGCCATCCGGGCCAATCATGCTGGGCCTGATCCTGATGTCGCTTGTCCTGGCCTATGCAACCTGGCGATGGGTCGAAACCCCGTTCCGCCGCCGCGCGCATCCGGACTATCCACGGACGCGTACCGTTGTCGCCACGTTCGGAACCTTGGGCGCGGCAATGTTCGTATTCGGTGTGACCGGAAGCCTGACCAAGGGAATCCCGGGACGGCTGCCCGAACATGTTCAGGCGCTGGCACGGGCCGAGGACGACGAAAATCCCTATCTGGCGTCATGTCAGTTCATCGACGGCTCGGCCGTCCACCCGGTTCCAGCCTGCATGGACTATGCGCCTGAGGGAAAGATCGAGGTGATCCTCATGGGCGACAGCCACTCGGGCGCGGTTTCGTACGAGTTCCAGAACGAGCTGAGACGGAGGGGCATAAGCTCCTACGCCGTGTCAGAAGCTGGATGCATGGGGCTGCAACGGTTCGTCAGTCCGGGCGGCACCGGACCCGGGCGCTGCGATTTTTACGCGCAGGGAATGCTCGACTTCGCGCGCGAGAGGGGGGCAAGGGTTCTGGTCATCACCTCGCGATTTCCGCTCTACTACCATGGCCGAGGCTTCGACAATGGCGAAGGCGGCCGCGAACGGGTCGGGCGGCGGGATGTCGACTACGTGTCGGAGACTGTCCCGCGCCTCGGCACGCGCGACGCAGAGCGGCGCGCGCGCGTCCTCAGGGGCTATACCGTGGAGCTTCTCCTGTTGATGGCCGAGTTCGACGTGGTGCTGG
Source organism: Paracoccaceae bacterium (assembly GCA_050303575.1). Classification (GTDB taxonomy): domain Bacteria; phylum Pseudomonadota; class Alphaproteobacteria; order Rhodobacterales; family Rhodobacteraceae; genus JBNLCA01. The sequence continues at coordinate 1,926 of JBNLCA010000072.1, read as the reverse complement.
TCGACCCGATCCCCGAGGCAGGGTGGAACGTACCCGCGACGATGGCGCGGCGAGCGATCATCAACGCCGAGGGTGTGCTGTCGACTCCGAACCAGGCCTATGTCGACCGCACGCGCGACGTCCTGAACGCGTTCGATGCCGCGTCAGGCGCGCGACTTCATCGGGTGCGGATGGACGACGTTTTCTGCGACACGCAGGTTCCAGGACGCTGTATTAACGAGTGGAACGGGGTGCCGCTCTACAGCGACGACGATCATTTGTCGAATGCCGGAAGCCGCCTTCTTGCGCCTTTTGTCGCTGATGCGGTGCAACGGGCGCTGGCGAAGTAGAGGGCCGGTCAAGTTGGTTGATACCGGCCGGCCCTGAAGTTAAGCAATCGCGTGGGTGCCTAGGTCTCGCGCCCGTCGGCCTTCAACTTCGCATGAAGCGCCGCCGCCTCCGGCAGCCCCGCCTCCAGCGCGAAGACATAGGCGTGGGTCAGATAGAACCCCGCGGCCGTCATGTCTTTCGCACTCTCGGCCGCCTGCGCATAAAGCTCGACCAGCGCCGTCCGGTCGTCCGCCGCATGGGCGGCCAGAAGCGCGGCGTCAAGCTCGCCCGGGGTCATCCGGCCCGCTGCGCCGCGATCCGGCCCGCCACCCAGTCGTGGAAGACATGCGTCGGCCCGTCCATGACCGGCGAGAATTTCCCGCCGTCGAATCCCGGCGCGGCGCGGCCCTTCTGCATCCCCTCGACGACGAAGATGTCCTCCTCGAAGACGCCCTTCCAGAGCGCGGCGTTCTTTTCGCGCAGGCCCGGGTCGATGTCCGGCGCGGCATAGTAGAGATGGACCTGCTCGATCGTCCTGTCATGGCCCTGCGGCATCAGCACGATCGCGAAGGCATGGTCGCGCTGCGCGCCCAAAAGCACGTTGGGAAAAAGCGCGACATATTCCGCCGCCGTCTGCCACTTGGGATCGAGATCCGGGAAGTCCGGAAAGACCTCGCCGGCGTCGCCCCGAAGCTGGCGGTAGAGAGTCGAACCCTGGCCGGAGAACAGCCCCGGCTCCTCGATGTGGTAGTGATCCTCGAGCCGGGAATAGCTGTTCAGCCCGGGATGGACCCAGGGCAGGTGATAGCTTTCGCAGTAGTTCTCGACGGCGAGCTTCCAGTTGCAGGCGACGTTCAGATCGAACCGCGACTCTGGGCCGCCGTGGAACAGCGGCCGTTCGAAATCGGCCCAGCGGGCGAGGGCCTTTGCGTTCGCGACCTCGAAGGGCGGGGCGTCGCCCGAGACGTTGACGAAGACGACGTCGCGCCAGACGTGGCTTGGTACTTCAATCAGGCCCAGTTCCTCGCGCCGGATCTCGGGGTGGATATTCTGGCCCGGCCCGCCGACATGCGGCGTAGAGACAAGGCGTCCGTCGAGCCCGTAGCACCAGGAATGATAGGGGCAGCGCAGCGCGCCTTCGATCTTCCTTGGTTCGGCAACGAGGATCATGCCGCGGTGGCGGCAGATGTTCTGGAACACCCGGACCTCGCCCGTGCGGTCGCGCACCAGGAGGAGCGGCACGCCGCAGAAATCGACCGGCCGTGCGTCGCCCGGCTCGGGCACGTCCGAGGCGACGCCCATCCCGGCCCAGGTCGAGAAGAGGAGCGCCCGACGCTCCTCGGCATGGACGTCCGGGTCGGTGTAATGCGCGTTCGGCAGGCCGCGTGCCCGGGCGACCGGCTGGCGGACGGGCGAGAGGTCGGTCATGTCGTTGGCCATCGAAACCTCCTGATCCTGGCCTGAAGCGTAGGCCTGGGAGGGGCAGGGGGCGTGGCCGGATGCGACCTATGGCCGGACCGCAAGCGACATCAGCGGCCCAGAAGGTCGGCGACCGGGTTGTCGCCGCCGAGGCCGAGCCGGGCGCGGAGCCGGGCACGGGCGCGCGAGACGCGGCTT
>JBNLCA010000071.1:0-2051 GCA_050303575.1 Paracoccaceae bacterium | reverse complement strand
GCGCTTGAGCTCGATCACGACGCGGACACCGACGCGGTCGGATTCGTCCTGGACCTGGGAGATGCCCTCGATCCGCTTGTCGCGCGCCGCCTCGGCGATCCGCTCGATCATCGTGGCTTTGTTCACCTGGTACGGGATCTGGTCGACGATGATGGCGTAGCGGTCCTTTCGGATCTCCTCGACTCGTGTCCTGGCGCGGATGATGACGGAGCCACGGCCCTCGAGATAGGCCTTGCGAACGCCCGAGCGGCCAAGGAGCAGGCCGCCCGTCGGGAAATCGGGGCCGGGGACGATCTCCATCAGTTGTTCGGTCGAGAGGTCCGGGTTCTCGATCAGCGCCAGCGTGGCGTCGACTACCTCGCCCAGGTTGTGCGGCGGGATGTTGGTGGCCATACCGACGGCGATGCCGCCGGCGCCATTGACCAGCATGTTCGGGAAACGCGCGGGAAGGACAGTGGGCTCAAGGTCCTTGCCGTCGTAGTTCATCTGGAAATCGACGGTTTCCTTGTCGATGTCCGCCAAGAGCGATTGCGCCACCTTGGCCATCCGGACCTCGGTGTAGCGGAAGGCGGCAGGCGGGTCGCCGTCCATCGAGCCGAAGTTGCCCTGGCCGTCGAGAAGCGGCACGGACATCGAGAAGTCCTGGGCCATCCGCACCAACGCGTCGTAGATCGCCGCGTCGCCGTGCGGGTGGTACTTGCCCATCGTGTCGGCGACCGGACGCGAGGACTTGCGGTAGGCCTTGTCATGCGTGTTGCCGACCTCGTGCATCGCGTAGAGGATGCGGCGGTGAACCGGCTTGAGGCCGTCGCGCAGATCGGGGATCGCGCGGGAGACGATGACGCTCATCGCGTAGTCGAGATAGGCCGAGCGCATCTCGTCTGAAATCGAGATCGTAGGGCCGTGCCAGTCGGGACGGCGCGGGCCACTTTCTTCCGGGATTTCAGGGGTTTCCGGCGTGTCGTTCACATTTTGTCCTGTCGTACCGCTTACGCGCTAGATTTTGTGGAGCAGAGTATATCCCGCCCGTGATCTTGGGTGCAATGGTTAGTCGTCCTGCGCGTCGGCAGCCACCGGACTGGAGTGCCAACAGTTTGTTTTTGTTGAAAATTAAGGGGGCTGTGGCAGGCTGGACAGGGGAGGTGCAGGTAACGGGTGAGACATGGCGCAGAATGAAACCGAGCTGATGCTGCAGGGATACGGGCTGACCACGGCCGAGCTTTACTACCGGATGCCGGATTTCAAGTCCGTCCTGAACAGCTTCATCTGGCAGCTTTACGACCTGGCTCCGGACTATCCGAAGCTCTTCGAGTTCATCGAGTTCTGGCAGAAAGAGATCGAGGGCCCGCTCCATTCGGTGCGCTTCACGCACCGCAAGCTGATCGCCCCGGGCGAGTGGCGTAACGTGACGGGCGAGTTCACGCTGCATTAGGGGCGGCGCTCTGAATTGGGGTTGGCACGGGCGACAAGCCGGGGCGGCGCCCGACCCTTGTGGCGGGAGGGCGCTTGTCGGCGGTCCGCTTCGATCTGGCGACGGATGAGGCCTCACCATGAAGCGCCCAGCTTTCGTCGTTGCGGTCGCCCTCCCAGGGTCGTTCGGGGCCCATCGCGGCCCGACCGGCGGTTGCTTGCTTCAGCTTGCCAGTCTCCTTGGCGGAATCCCGTGGCTCGGCTACCCTGCCGGAAAAAGGAGCAGGGCGATGCAGGCGACACGGCGGGCGTTTCTTCTGGGCAGCGCGGGACTGGGCCTTGCGGCCTGTGTCGGCGGGGGTGGCGGCGGGCCGGTCGGACCCTCGGGCAGCGAAACGGTCATGCGGGCGGTGCCGAACGCCGGCTGGGAAGCCTGGGTCGAGGGCTTCAAGGCGCGCGCTGCGGGGAGGGGCATCTCGGAAGCGACACTGAGCGCCGCGTTCCGGGGCGCGGGCTTCCTTCCCGACGTGATCGAGCGCGACCGGAACCAGACCGAGTTCAACCGCACGCTCGAGGACTATCTTTCCATCGCGGCCTCTGACGAGCGGATCGCACTCGGCCGGCAGATGCTGAGCCGGTAC
>JBNLCA010000070.1:0-8286 GCA_050303575.1 Paracoccaceae bacterium | reverse complement strand
GACCGCACCGCGCGGGGATCGCTCAGCGGGAACGGACCGTCCGGCCCGTCGAACTTCGGGTCCTCGTTCGCCGGGACCTCGGCAAAGGCGGAAAGATCGAGGCGGCGGCGTTCTTCGGTCCCTTCGGCAGCGGGAGCGGCCCGCTCCGGCGGCCGTTGCGGAGCCGTTTGGGGTGCCTCCGGCGCGTCGAACGAGAATTGCGGTTGCCGGTCCTGGGGGGCTGGCGTCTCGGGCTCCGCCGCGTTGGCGTCTTCGTCAGGGGCGTCGTTTGGCGCTGCATCGGAGACCGGATCGGGCACCAGCCGCAGCGGCGCCGGGCGGGCAGGTTCGGCCTCCGGCATAACGGGCCCAGGTTCAGGCTCGGGCGTTGCGGCCTGCTCCGGCTCAGCCGCCGTCGAGGCGGGCTCCGGCGCTTGGGCCTCGGCGGCCGGTTCCGGCGCGGCCGCGCCCTCGGGCTCGGGCGCAATCGGTGCCGCCGCTGAAGGGTCAGGTCTTTCCGGCTCGGGCGCGGGCGCTGCGACCGCGTCGGCCTCTGCCTCAAGCTCGGCCGCCGTGCCCTCCTCGAAGTCCGGCGACATGGCCGCGACATGCCGCACACCCTGCGTCTTGAGGATCTTCTGCACGCCGCGGATGGTCATTCCGTCCTCGTGCAGAAGTTTCTTGATGCCGCCCAGAACCGCCATGTCGGACGGCCGGTAATAGCGCCGGCCGCCAGCCCGCTTGACCGGCTTGACCTGGGGAAACCGGCTCTCCCAGAAGCGCAGCACATGGGCCGGCGTGTCGAGCCACTGGGCGACTTCGCTGATGGTGCGAAAGGCCTCGGGCGACTTCTGGTCCATCTGGCCGAGCCTCAGCCCTTGTTGCCGTCGGCGACGCGGTCCTTCATCAGATGCGACGGTCGGAAGGTCAGCACGCGGCGCGGGCTGATCGGGACTTCGTCGCCGGTCTTGGGATTGCGACCGACGCGCGCGCCCTTCTCGCGGACGGAAAAGGTGCCGAACGACGAAATCTTCACCGTCTCGCCGCGGACCAATGCATCCGACATGTGCTTGAGCACGCTTTCCACTAAGTCCGCGGATTCGTTCCTGGAAAGGCCGACTTCACGGAACACGGCCTCCGAAAGATCCATTCTTGTCAGAGTCTTATCGCCCATTTTCACTTCCCCTGTTTGGCGAAAGCATGGGCAGTTTGATTTTACGAGTCAATATCAATGACTTGGACTTTGGTATTCAGGCGCCAGCTCGCGCGCAATGAATACAGTTTACCACCTGAGGACGACCGATCCCCAGGCCAGTCCTCCGCCGATCGCCTCGGTCACGATCAGGTCGCCCTGCTTGATCTGGCCGCGCTCGCAGCCGACGGAAAGGGCCAGCGGGATCGAGGCCGCAGACGTGTTGCCGTGGTCCTGCACGGTCAGGATCACGCGCTCCATCGGAACCTGCATACGCTGGGCCGTGGCCGAGATGATGCGCAGATTCGCCTGATGCGGCACGATCCAGTCGACGTCGGCGCCCGAAAGGCCGGCCTTGTCGAGCGAGGCATGAGCAGTTTCGGCGAGCTTTTCCACCGCGTGACGGAAGACGACGTTGCCCTGCATCCTCAGGTGCCCGGTCGTGCCGGTCGAGACGCCGCCGTCGACATAGAGCGCGTCCTTGTAGCGGCCATCGGAATGCAGATCCGAGGCAAGGATGCCGCGGTCGTCGGACGTGCCCGCGCCGTCGGCCGCTTCCAGGATCAGCGCTCCGGCGCCGTCGCCGAAGAGGACGCAGGTCGACCGGTCGGTCCAGTCCATCAGGCGCGAGAAGGTCTCGGCGCCGATGACGAGGACGCGCTTCGCCGAGCCCGAGACGATCAGCGCGTTGGCCTGGGTCAGCGCGTAGACGAAGCCGGCGCAGACCGCCTGGATGTCGAAGGCGAAACCGTTCGACATGCCGAGTTCCGCCTGCACCATGGTCGCGGCCGAGGGGAAGGTCAGATCGGCGGTCGATGTCGCCACAACCAGGGCGTCGATGTCTTCTGGCCCGAGCCCGGCCTTGTCGAGCGCGGCGCGGGCGGCGCGGGTGGCGAGGTCCGAGGTGGTCTGGCCCTCGGCCGCGAAATGACGCCGCTCGATCCCGGTGCGGGCGCGGATCCACTCGTCGGACGTGTCGAGCGTCTTTTCGAATTCTGAGTTGGGAACGACCCGGTCGGGCAGATAGTGTCCGACGCCCCTAACCACGGCGCGAGTAATCATGTGTGGCTACCGCCTTCAGCCCCTTGCCCGGGCGCATCCTGACGCGGGGTCGCGGCGGATGCAACCCGCGCCGCGAGCCGTTCGGTGAAGCCGGACCCGGCAAGCTTGGAGGCGAGCTTGATCGCCGCCGCCACGCCGGTCGCATCGGCGGCGCCGTGCGACTTGACCACGGTGCCGTTGAGCCCGAGGAACACGCCGCCGTTCTGGCGGCGCGGGTCGATCCGCCTTTGGAGCCGCTTGAGCGACGTCAGCGCAAGGAGCGCGGCGATCTTGGAAAGTGGCGTGGCGCTGAAGGCTTCGCCCAGAAACTCGCGGATCAGCGTCGCGGTGCCTTCGCCGGTCTTCAGCGCGATGTTCCCGGTGAAACCGTCGGTGACGATGACATCGACCCGGCCCGAAGGCAGGTCGTTACCCTCGACGAAACCGACGAACGTGAACTTGCCGCCCTCGGCCGCAGCCGCGATCAGGTCGTGCGCTGCCTTGAGCTCGGCCCGCCCCTTGTGCTCCTCGGTTCCGACGTTGAGGAGGCCGACGCGGGGCGTCGCCATGCCGAGGCCGTTCCTGGCATAGGACATTCCCATCAGAGCATATTGCAGAAGGTCGGTCTCGTCCGCCTTCACGTCTGCGCCGACGTCCAGCATGACGGCAAAACCGCCGGGGCTGCGCGAGGGCCAGAGGCAGGCGATGGCCGGGCGGTTGACGCCTTCGAGCTTCCTGAGCCGCACCATCGAGACGGCCATCAGCGCGCCCGTATTGCCGCAGGAGACCGCGACCGAAGCCTCGCCGTCCTTGACGGCCTCTATGGCGGACCACATCGAGGTGCCCTTGCCGTGCCGCATGACGTGGCTGGGCTTCTCCTCCATCGTCACCACGCCGTCGGCATGGCGGATGTCGCAGGCCGCCGCCAGTTCCGCGCGCTTGCCGATCAGCCGCTCCAACTCGTCCTTCGGCCCGTGCAGGATGAAGCGCAGGTCCGGCTCGTCCGCCAGCGCAAGCGAAAGCCCCGCGAGCACCGCCGCGGGGCCATGGTCTCCACCCATCGCATCGACCGAAAGAACGGTCCGCGCCGTTGACTGTGCCGGTTGGTCTCCGGTGTTCGCCATTGCGCGTCAGGCCGCCTTTCGGGCGGCGTCAGGCCGCGTCTTCGTCGAGGTCGATTTCCTGCGCCTGTGCAACAACCTCGCGGTTGTCGTAGTGGCCGCAGGAGGGACACACGTGGTGCGGGCGCTTGAGCTCGCCGCAGTTCGAGCACTCGTTCGGGTTCGCAGCCACGAGCGCGTCGTGCGAGCGGCGCATGTTCCGCCGCGAGCGGGTCTTACGGTTCTGTTGAACGGCCATCTTCGGTCCTCAGGTCAACTCGGGGGCCGGCTTCAGGCCCAAAACTTTCGGTCGGGACCCTCCTACCGCAGGCGCGGGTCCCCTGTCCAATCCCATCTGGCAGACGAGGCGCGGAAAATACTGCGTTTGCGGTCGGACGCAAGCAGTTTCTCCGCTGTTCTTCGGACGTACAGGTCTACTTGTAAAAACAACGTGTTGCGTGATGCGGACGCCGGGTCAGCGGCCACGAATCCGGGGATCGAGCGCGTCGCGCAGCCCGTCGCCGATATAGTTCACCGACAGCACGACCAGCGAGATCGCAACGCCGGGCCAGATCACCCGCAAGGGATAGTCGGCGAGATAGTCGCGCCCGTCGAACAGAAGCCGTCCCCAGGTCGGGAAGTCCGGCGGGAAACCGAGGCCCAGGAACGACAGCGAGGACTCGGTGATGATTGCCGCCGCGATCCCGAGGGTCGCCGAGACCATGATCGGCGACATCACGTTCGGCAGCAGATGCCGCGTGATCATGCGGCCCGACGGCGTGCCGATGGATTTCGCCGCCAGCACGAACTCGCGCTCCTTCAGAGCCAGCACCTCGCCCCGGACGATGCGGGCGGTCTGCATCCAGGAGGTCACGCCGATGGCGAAGACGATGAGGAGGAACGTACCGGCCTCGGGCCCGAACTCGCGCGAGAGCGGTTCGCGGAAGAGCATCACCATGACGAGGAGAAGCGGCAGCAGCGGCAGCGACAGGAATAGATCGGTCATCCGCATCAGAAGTCCGTCGAGCCGGCGGAAATAGCCTGCGAGCACACCCACCGTGGTCCCGACGAGGAGGCTGAGGAGCATCGCCGTCAGGCCGACCGCGATCGAGACCCGGCCGCCGGCCATCATGCGGGCAAGCATGTCGCGGGCGAGCTGGTCGGTGCCAAAGGGATGCGCCAGGCTCGGCCCCTGGTTCCGCCCCTTGATCAGGTCGACGGCGTTCGAAGGCACGACGGTCGGATCGACCCGCCAGATCAGCGGGCCGAAGATCACCGCGAAAAGGATCAGGGAGAAGACGCAAAGCCCGAACAGCGCGCCCTTGTGCGTCTTGAACTGGTCCCAGACGTCCCACCACTGATTGCGCGGCGGCTTGAGCGCCTGTTCGATTGTGAAGGGGGTCGGCTCAGTCATAGCGAATCCGCGGGTCGAGAAGGCCGTAGAGGACGTCGGCGATCAGGTTGAAGAGCACGATCAGCACGGCGAAGATGAAGGCGAGCGTCTGCACCATCGGCAGGTCGTTGGCGTAGATCGCGCCGATCAGCGCCTGGCCGAGGCCGTTCACCGCGAAGACCTGTTCGGTGATGATGGCGCCGCCGAAGATCGTCGGCACGCCGAGCGCGATGACGGTGACGACCGGGATCATCGAGTTCCGCAGGACATGGAGCAGCACCACCGTGCGTTCCTTCAGGCCCTTTGCGCGGGCGGTGCGCACGTAATCCTGGTTCAGGTTGTCCAGCATCGAGGCGCGCATGAACCGGCTGATCTGCGCGGCGTTGAAGAGCGCGAGCACGGCGACCGGCATCACCATCTGCTTGACCTGCTTCATGAACGACGCCCAGTCGTTCACCACGAGCGTGGTGTTGTAGAGCATGTCGAACCAGTGAAGCTTGATCGCGAAGAGCTGGATGAAGACGACGCCGGTGAAGAAGGTCGGCACCGAGAAGCCGATCATCGCGATGAAGGTGCCGATCTGATCGAACCAGGAATATTGCCGGTAGGCCGAGATCACGCCGATCGGCAGCGCGATCAAGACGCCGATGACATATCCCATGCCGACGACCCACAGGGTCTGCGGCATCCGCTGCCAGATCACGTCGAAGACCGGCGCGCGGAACTGCCAGCTGATGATCCGCTGCTCGCCTTCCATGAATGTGGTGCCGAAGATCGTGTCGAACGTGTGGAGCGGTTCGACCCAGAAGAACTGGATCAGCCATTTCCAGTAACGGACGTACCAGGCATCGCCCAGGCCGAGGGCGGCGCGCATCTTCTCGCGCACCTCGGGCGGGATGGTCAGCGGCTGATCGGCGAGCGGGTCGCCCGGCGCCAGCTCGAGCAGCAGGAAAATGACGATACTGATGAACAGAAGCGTCGGAATGGCCGTCAGAAGGCGTCTGAACGTGAAAGTCAGCATCGGCCGGCGTCTCGGTTCATCATTATCGGGAAAGGGAAGGGGCAGGCTCGAAAGCCTGCCCCGGTGTCAGATCACTTCACGCGGTACCAGTCGGCCACGTTCCAGAGCTCGCTGTCCCAGGTATTGAGGACAACGCCGCCAAGCGTGTTCGACTTGGCCGAGACCCGGCCGCGGTCGACCAGCGGAACCACCGTGTAGGTGTCCTTGGTCAGCATGTCGTTCATCTGCTTGGCGAGCGCGGCACGCTCTTCGATGATGCCGGTCGCGCCGAGCTTCTTGACGAGCTCGTCGTAGGCCGGATCGCAGAAGCGGTTGATGTTCTCGCCCTGCCACTGGGAGTCCGGCCGCGGAGCTTTGTCGCAGGTGTACTGCGCCAGGTAGGGCTCGGGGTCGGTGCCGTCGAAGTTGTTGGCGTACATCTCGACGTCGGAATAGAACTTCTGGAAGGTGTCGGGCGAGCCCGGGTCACCGCCGAAGTAGACCGAAGCGTCGATGTTCTTCAGCTCGACCTCGACGCCGATGTCGTTCCACCACTGCTTGATCAACGCCTGGAAGTCCTGACGGACGGCGTTGGTCGAGGTCTGGTAGAGCACCGACAGCCGCACACCGTCGCCGTTGACGCGGATGCCGTCGGCGCCGGGCGTGTAGCCGGCCTCGTCGAGCAGCGCCTTGGCGCCTTCCACGTCCTGCGTCAGGCAGTCGGTGTTGTCCGAGGCGAACATCTCGGGCGCGGGCACGAGGTTGCAGGTCGGACGTCCGGCCTGGCCGTATCCCACTTCCACGAGCAGGCTGCGGTCGATCGCCATCGAGAGCGCCTTGCGGACGCGGACGTCCGACAGGAACGGATGCGGATGCGCGGCGGTCGAACGCTCGCCTTCCGGCAGGTCGGGGGACGGATCGGTCATGTTCATCTCGATACGCTCGACCAGCGTGCCGAAGCCGATGACCGTCTCGCCCTTGCCGGCGGCGACCATGCCCGCAAGCACGTCGGGCGCCAGCTGGAGGTTCCAGGCGTAGTCGAACTCGCCGGTTTCCAGGACGGCGCGGCCGGCCGCTGCCGCATCGCCGCCGCCCTTGAAGGTGACGGTCGCGAAGGCCGGCTTGGCCGGGTCACGGTAGTTCGGGTTGGCTTCCATCGAGATCACGTCGTTCGGCTTGAACTCGGTGACGCGGAACGGGCCGGTGCCGATCGGACCGAAGTTCGCGGCCGTGCACTCCGGCGCCTTGGCGCCGAGGCAGTCCTGGAACTGGGCCTTCTGGATGATCGGCGAGGTCGAGCCGACGAAGGCCTGGTACGGGTTCGGCTTCGGCGCGTCGAATGTGACCTTGATCGTCAGGTCATCGACGGCCTCGACCGACTTGATGCCCTCGTACCGGGCGAGCTGGGCGCACCCGCCCTCGGGATGCATGCAGTATTCGGCCGTGAAGACGGCATCGGCCGAGGTCACCGGCGTGCCGTCCGACCACATCAGGCCTTCCTGCAGCTTCCAGGTGATCGTCGTCAGGTCCTCGGAGACACCGCCGTTCTCGACGGTCGGCAGCTCGGCGGCAAGGCGGGTATAAAGCTCGCCCTTCTCGTCGAAGCCGGCCAGCGGCTCGAGGATCATCGACGAGGATTCCACGTCCTTGGTACCCGACGACAGGTAGGGGTTCAGGATCGAAGGCGCCTGCCAGTAGATAATGTTCACATGGCCGTCCGCGCCACGCTCGGCCATGGCCGGAAGGGCCAGGGCGGCAAGGGCGCCGGCGCCCAGAAGGGCTGATCTCAGTCGCATGTCACTCTCCTTGTTGGAACTCAGCGTTGTGTGTGCTCTGGGCCTCGGATGCCGCCCTTTGAAAGGCGGTCGTTTTTGTCGGGTCGTAGAGATGGCAGGCCACGTAGTGTCCGGGCGCCTCCTCCAGGAATTCAGGTTCGATCTGGCGGCAGATATCCATCACCTTGGGGCAGCGCGTGCAGAAATTGCAGCCCGTGGGCGGGTTCGCGGGCGAGGGGACGTCGCCCTTGAGGATGATCCGCTCGCGCCGCGCCTCCTCGCGCGGGTCGGGTTCGTTGACGGCCGACAGAAGCGCCTCGGTATAGGGATGCTTGGGCGCGTCGTAGAGCGCGTCGCGGCTGGCCAGTTCGACGACCTTGCCGAGATACATCACCGCCACCCGGTCGGCGATGTGGCGCACCATCGAAAGATCGTGGCTGATGAAGAGGTAGGTCAGGCCGAGCCGGTCCTGAAGCTCTTCGAGAAGGTTCACGACCTGCGCCTGGATCGACACGTCGAGCGCCGCGATGGGCTCGTCGCAGACGATGAACTTGGGGTTCAGGGCCAGCGCCCGGGCGATGCCGATCCGCTGCCGCTGGCCGCCCGAGAATTCGTGCGGATAGCGGTTGGCGAAGTTGCGGTTCAGGCCTACCGCGTCCATCAGTTCGTAGATGCGGGCGAGCTTGTCCTTGCCGGAAAGCCTTGTGTGCTCGTCGAGCGGCTCGCCGATGATGCCGGCGAGCGTCATGCGGGGATTGAGCGAGGCCTGCGGGTCCTGGAAGACCATCTGCATGGTCGGGCGGACC
>JBNLCA010000069.1:0-12775 GCA_050303575.1 Paracoccaceae bacterium | reverse complement strand
TCTAAGCTCGGCTCGCCGTCACAGCGCGAGGGACCGACCGATGTACGTCGCCGGACTTGTCATCCCGGTTCCCGAAGCGAACCGCGACGCCTATCTGGACTGGGCCGAACGAAGCGCCGCACTGCTGAGGGAGTACGGCTGTCTGGAGGTCGTCGAGGGCTGGGAGGACCGGGTGCCGGGCGGCAGCCAGACCGACTTCCGCAAGGCGGTCGCCGCGCGTGCGGGCGAGAAGATCGTGCTTCAGTGGCAGGTCTGGCCCGACCGGGCGACGCTCGACGCCTGCGAGGCGGCGATGCACACTGATGCCCGCTTCGACATGGGCGACGTCCCGTTCGACGGCCGCCGCGCCATCCTTGGCTGCTTCGCGCCGCTCTTCACGATGGGGCGGGAGCGCTGACATGCCGAAGATACCCGGAACCATGCACGAGCCGTGGAGCAATTCAGCAGCGTTCTACCGCGAACTCTCGCCAGAACTCCAGGACCACGGCATGTCCGTCGAGGCGCTTGCGGGCCTGTGCGAACGGATCGACGCGAGCCACCTGCGCGAAGGGCTTTATGGTCATACTTCGATGCGGGATCTCAGGATCTGCCAGGGCCGGAACGTCGCTTACGACGAACCGACCGTGCAATGGCTTGTTATCTCCCCGCTGGCAGACGGCACGCTCGACGTGTGGCTCGAGCACGGCTTCCGCGATCAGAACTGGAGACGCAAGGTTGCCGCCGGCGACCTGATTGCCTGCTTCGACAAGTTCCTGCGTCAGCTGGGCTGGAACTATCACCCGATAGACGAACGCTCCGACCACTAAAGCTCAGTAGACCACTCGCATCGTCACATTGATCCGGCCGCCCTCGGGGAGCAGTGTCGAGGACCGGAACCTGATCCGGTCCACCCCGTGATGCGCAAGCCGCGCCGGGCCTCCCAGCACCGCGACGTCGCCCGACTTCAGCCAGTGGCTCTCGGTCGCGCCGCCGCGCTCGACCCCGCCGACGCGAAAGAGGCCCTCGTCGCCGAGCGAGATGGAAACGACCGGCCAGGAGAAATCCGCCTCGTCGCGATCCTGGTGCAGGCCCATCCGCGCGCCCTCGCCATAGAAGTTGATCAGGCAGCAGTCGGGCTCGCGCTCGAGCCCCGTCAGTTCGCGCCAGACCGCCAGAACCGATTGCGGAACCGGCGGCCATCCGCCGCCCAGGGGATGGCGCTTCTCGTACCGGTAGCCGCGCTTGTCCGAGACCCAGCCGCAGGTCCCGGCCGAAGTCATTCTGACGCTCATCTCCTTGCCCCACCGGGTCACCGGATGGAAAAACGGCGCCGCCCGCGCCACCGCGCGCAAATCCGCCACCATCGCCGCCTGCGCCGTGTCGGCAAGATATCCCGGCCAGATCGTGACGCCCTTGAGCGAAAGCGTCGAGGAGACTCGATTTTTCGTCACTTTCCGCCTGCCTCTCAGCCTTGCAGCTACAATTTGGCCCACATATATACGGCGGGCATCGGCCGGCAGCCATTCCGGCCAAATCCATGGGATCGGGGAACGGTGCCGCCTTCATCGGGCCTTTCCCCAACATATCGCCGAAGGAAAGAGGTAAAACACATGGCCAAAGTCATCGGTATCGACCTCGGGACCACCAACTCCTGCGTCGCCATCATGGACGGCGCGAAACCCCGGGTCATCGAGAATTCGGAAGGTGCGCGCACCACGCCCTCGATCGTGGGCTTCACTGAAGGCGAGCGCCTCGTCGGACAGTCTGCCAAGCGGCAGGCCGTCACGAACCCTGAGAACACCATCTTCGCGGTCAAGCGTCTGATCGGGCGCCGGCTCGGCGACGCCGAGGTCGAGAAGGACAAGAAGCTTGTCCCCTACTCGATCGTCGACGGCGGCAACGGCGACGCCTGGGTCGAGGTGCGCGGCGAGACCTACTCGCCCAGCCAGATCAGCGCCTTCATCCTGCAGAAGATGAAGGAGACCGCCGAGTCCTATCTCGGCGAGACCGTCACCCAGGCCGTCATCACGGTTCCGGCCTATTTCAACGACGCCCAGCGCCAGGCAACCAAGGACGCCGGCAAGATCGCCGGCCTCGAGGTCCTGCGCATCATCAACGAGCCGACGGCCGCCGCTCTGGCCTATGGTCTCGACAAGAAGGAAACCAAGACGATCGCGGTCTACGACCTCGGCGGCGGTACCTTCGACATCACCATCCTGGAAATCGACGACGGCCTCTTCGAGGTGAAGTCGACCAACGGCGACACGTTCCTCGGCGGTGAAGACTTCGACATGCGCATCGTGAGCTACCTCGCCGAGGAGTTCAAAAAGGAGCATGGCACCGACCTGACCAAGGACAAGATGGCGCTCCAGCGCCTGAAGGAAGCGGCCGAGAAGGCGAAGATCGAGCTTTCCTCGTCGAGCCAGACCGAGATCAACCAGCCCTTCATCTCGATGGGTGCGAACGGTCAGCCGCTCCACATGGTCATGAAGCTGACCCGCGCCAAGCTGGAAAGCCTGGTCGAGGATCTGATCAAGAAGTCGATGAAGCCGTGCCAGGACGCGCTCAAGGACGCGGGCCTCTCGAAGGGCGACATCGACGAGGTCGTTCTGGTCGGCGGCATGACCCGCATGCCGCGGGTGATCGAGGAAGTGACCAAGTTCTTCGGCAAGGAGCCGCACAAGGGCGTCAACCCCGACGAGGTCGTGGCGCTTGGCGCGGCGATCCAGGCCGGCGTGCTCCAGGGCGACGTCAAGGACGTCGTGCTTCTGGACGTCACGCCGCTTTCGCTCGGGATCGAGACGCTGGGCGGGGTCTTCACCCGGCTCATCGACCGCAACACCACGATCCCCACCAAGAAGTCCCAGATCTTCTCGACGGCCGAGGACAACCAGAACGCCGTCACCATCCGGGTCTTCCAGGGCGAGCGCGAAATGGCCTCGGACAACAAGCTTCTGGGCCAGTTCAACCTCGAGAACATCCCGCCGGCTCCGCGCGGCATGCCGCAGATCGAGGTGACGTTCGACATCGATGCGAACGGCATCGTCTCGGTCAGCGCCAAGGACAAGGGCACCGGCAAGGAGCAGAAGATCACGATCCAGGCGTCGGGCGGTCTCTCGGACGACGAGATCGACCAGATGGTCAAGGACGCCGAGGCGAATGCCGAGGGCGACAAGGCCCGCAAGGAGCTGGTCGAGGCGAAGAACCAGGCCGAGAGCCTGATCCACGCCACGAAGAAGTCGATGGAAGAGCATGGCGACAAGGTCGATCCGTCGACCATCGAGGCCATCGAACTGGCCATCGGCGCTCTGGAAGAGACGATGAAGTCCGAGGATGCCGGCAAGATCAAGTCGGGCATCCAGAACGTCACCGAGGCTGCGATGAAGCTGGGCGAAGCCATCTACAAGGCGAGCCAGGCCGAAAGCGAGGCCGCGGGCGGCGGCGACGAGGGTGAGAACCCGCGCGGCGTTGACGAGGACATCGTCGATGCGGACTTCGAGGATCTCGACGATCGCAAGCGCAAGTAAGCCTGTGGTAACCTTCCTCGGGGCCGGTCCGCGACAAGCGGGCCGGCCCTGACCGTGGCCCCGGGGGGCGTGAGTTGATGGCGAAGCGAGATTTCTACGAGGTTCTTGGGGTCGGAAAGGGCGCCTCGGCCGACGAGATCAAGAAGGCCTATCGCCAGAAGGCCAAGGAACTCCATCCCGACCGCAATTCCGACAATCCCGACGCCGAGTCCCAGTTCAAGGAAGTGAACGAGGCCTACGACGCGCTGAAGGATCCCGACAAGAAGGCGGCGTATGACCGGTTCGGCCATGCGGCCTTCGACGGCGGCATGGGCCGCGCGGGCGGCGGCGCCAAGGGCTTCGGCGGCGGCGATTTCGCCTCGGCCTTCTCGGACGTCTTCGACGACCTCTTCGGCGACTTCATGCGCCAGGGCGGCGGCCAGGGCCGCAGCCGCGCGGCACGCGGGTCCGACCTGCGCTACAATCTGCGCGTCACGCTCGAGGATGCGTTCAAGGGCGCGCAGAAGACGATCACGGTGCCGACCTCGGTCGCCTGTACCGCGTGCTCCGGCTCGGGCGCCGAGGGCGGGGCCGAGCCGGTCACCTGCCCGACCTGTTCGGGCATGGGCAAGGTCCGCGCCCAGCAGGGCTTCTTCACGGTCGAGCGAACCTGCCCGACCTGCGGCGGCCTGGGGCAGATCATCAAGAACCCCTGCAAGGTCTGCGCCGGCGCCGGCCGGATCGAGAAGGACCGCGCGCTCAGCGTCAACATTCCGCCCGGCGTCGAGACCGGCACCCGCATCCGCCTCGCCGGCGAGGGCGAGGCCGGGCTGAGGGGTGGGCCGTCCGGGGATCTCTACATCTTCATCGAGGTGACCGAGCACCCGATCTTCCAGCGCGACGGCGTGAACCTTTATTGCCGCGTGCCGGTGCCGATGGTGACCGCCGTGCTTGGCGGCGAGGTCGAGGTGCCGACGATCGATGGCGGCCGCAGCCGGGTGAAGATCCCGACCGGGGCGCAATCGGGCAAGCAGATGCGCCTGCGCGGCAAGGGGATGCCCGCGCTCCGCGGCGGCGGATCGGGCGACATGTTCATCGAGATGGCGGTCGAGACGCCGGTGAACCTGACCACCCGGCAGAAAGAGCTTCTGCGCGAGTTCGAGAAGGAGAAATCCGACAACTCGCCCGAAAGCGCGACCTTCTTCCGCAAGGTCAAGAATTTCTGGGACGGGATGAAAGGCTGAACCCCGGTCGCCCGAAGCACGAGCGATCGCATGGGTTCCCGCCTTCCATTCTCTCTTTTGGTCCTCAAATATTCTCGGGGGTGAATTGAGCCACCGGCTCAAGAGGGGGCAGACAGCCCCCTGATCTGCCGCGCCGAAGGCGCGGCTGGGCCCGTCGGGCGACCAGCGGAACGAAGGTCCGCGCCGGAGAGCCGGCGGGACACCTCGGCGTCAGAAGTACGCAATCCCCAGCAGTACGACCCCCAGCACGACGCGGTAGACCACGTAGGGCGTGAAGCTGACCCGGGACAGGAACTTCATCATCAGGACCAGCGCCGCGTAGGCCGCGACGAAGCTCAGCACCGCCGCCACAGCCGCGCTCTGCATCAGGGCCGAGTTCAGCCCGGCATCCGCCACGTCGAGTGCCAGCGCGGCCCCGGAGGCCAGGGTGATCGGGATCGACATCAGCATCGACATCCGGGCCGCCGTATGCCGCTCGTAGCCCATCGAGCGCGCGGCCGTCATGGTGATGCCCGAGCGCGAGACGCCGGGCACCAGCGAGATCGCCTGCCACAGGCCCAGTGTGAGCGCGGTACCGAGCGACCAGTCGGCCTGGCGCCGGGACTCGGGCGCCACCCGGTGCACGACGTAGAGCGCGATCCCGAAAAGGATCATCGTCCAGCCGATCACCTGCAAGGTGCGCAGGCTCTCGGCAAGGCCGGTCAGCTTGAACACTAGCCCCACCGCCACCGCCGGTACCGTCGCGATGACAAGGCCCAGCGCCAGCTGGCCGTCGTGGCTTTGCCGGTAGCGGTGCATCCGGAAGAGGCCGCGGAAGGCCCGGAACGCCTCCTCGCGCAGGTAGAGGATCACCGCCAGGATCGAGCCGATATGGACGGCGATGTCGAGCGCAAGGTCGTCGCCGGTCGGGCCGGTCATCTGGTGCAGGAGCGCCAGGTGCGCCGACGAGGAAATCGGCAGGAATTCGGTGATGCCCTGCACGATGGCGAGGACGAAGAGAAGGAACAGCGACATCGGGGCTCCGGGCTACGTTCGCATCCTAACCGGATGATTTCGAATGGAAAGATTCCATATAGGTCAATACGTGATACCTAAATTTTTCGTTTTCGACCAATGGTTGAGCGTCTCGGCCGAAAAAATCCACCAAGTAGGTCAGTATAATTTACTTTATTTTCGGATGACCATTTAGTATCGGTGCGCCTCCGGGAGGAGAATCCTGAAAGGAACGGGTCGTTGGCCAAGGAACGCATGCTCCAGTTCGTCACGGTGGCGCGCCAGACGCCTGACAAGCGCGATGCATCCTCGCGCAAGCAGGATTTCGGCGAGATCTATGCCGAGTACGCTGCCCAGAAGGCCGCCGAGCAGGCCGGCCGGTGCAGCCAGTGCGGCGTGCCCTATTGTCAGACTCACTGCCCCTTGCACAACAACATTCCCGACTGGCTCCGGATGACGGCGAACGGCCGCCTGCAGGAAGCCTACGAGATCAGCCAGGCGACCAACACCTTCCCGGAAATCTGCGGCCGCATCTGCCCGCAGGACCGGTTGTGCGAGGGCAACTGCGTCATCGAGCAGTCGGGCCACGGCACGGTCACCATCGGCGCCGTCGAGAAGTACATCACCGACACCGCGTGGGAGGAAGGCTGGGTCCAGCCGATCGCGCCGGCCGCCGAACGCACCGAAAGCGTCGCCATCATCGGCGCGGGGCCGGGCGGCCTTGCCGCCGCCGACCGGCTGCGCCGCGCCGGCCTCCAGGTCACGGTCTACGACCGCTACGACCGGGCGGGGGGCCTGCTCACCTACGGCATTCCCGGCTTCAAGCTGGAAAAAGACATCGTCATGCGCCGGATCGAGCAACTGGAGAAGGGCGGCGTCCAGTTCGAGATGAACTGCAACGTCGGCGAGGACATCACCTTCCAGGCGATCGAGGGCAAGCACGATGCGGTCCTGATCGCGACGGGCGTCTACAAGAGCCGCGACCTCGGCGGCCCGGGCTCGGGCGCCGCGGGCATCGTGCGGGCGATCGATTACCTCACCGCCTCGAACCGCAAGAGCTTTGGCGACGAGGTGCCCGAGTTCGACAGCGGCGAATTGAACGCCGCCGGCAAGCGCGTCGTCGTCATCGGCGGCGGCGACACGGCGATGGACTGCGTGCGGACCGCGATCCGCCAGGGCGCGGAAAGCGTGAAGTGCCTCTACCGCCGCGACAAGGCCAACATGCCGGGCAGCCAGCGCGAGGTGCAGAACGCCGAGGAAGAGGGCGTCGAGTTCGTCTGGCTCTCGGCGCCGAAGGGTTTTGTCGGCGACACCGTCTCGGGCGTCATCGTCGAGAAGATGCGCCTCGGCGCGCCGGACGCGACCGGCCGCCAGATGCCCGAACTGATCGAGGGGTCGGACTATACCGAGGGCGCCGACCTCGTCATCAAGGCGCTGGGTTTCGAGCCCGAGGAACTGCCTGCCCTGTGGGATGTGCCGGAACTCCAGGTCACCCGCTGGGGCACGATCAAGGCCGACTTCCGCACCCACGAAACCTCGATCCCCGGCGTCTATGCCGCGGGCGACATCGTGCGCGGCGCCAGCCTCGTGGTCTGGGCGATCCGCGACGGACGCGAGGCGGCGGACGCGATCCTGGATTACCTTTCGCAATCGGCCCAGGTGGCGGCGGAGTAGCGATGCACAGGCCGTACACAGACCGTACACCGCGCGTGCACCGGCTGGTGCACGCCGCGCTCGTCTGTGCGGCAACGTTCCCGACCCTTCCGGCGACGGCCGGCACGTTCGAGCCGCCCGAGGGCTGCGAGGCGCGGCTGACTGTACAGCTGCATTCCTGCCGGCTCTCCAACTATTACCGGTGCGACGCCGACCCGGAGGGGACGCTGCGCCACGCGGACTTCCGCGACAAGGGTCTGCACACGCGCACCCTGCTGTCGGCGGACGGCACACCGCAGGAAATCACCTATGTCGATCCGCCGTTCAGCGTGCGCCGGGAGGACACAGCGCATCCGGGGAAGATCTCCGAGCTGATCGAAACCGGGGCGACCGAGCGCGACCTTCTCATGGTCGATGACTTCGGAAGGCGCTTCTCGATCTCCGGGACCGAGCGGTTGACCGGCAAGACGGTCGTCATCGACGGTGTGAAGCTTCTGGAAACGGGGTTCGACTTTTTGGCCCTGACACCCGACGGTCCGGTCACGATCACCGGCAACCAATTCGTGCAGGCCGACTGGCAGATGTATTTCTCGTCGCACAGCCGCCAGACCAACGCGGCCGGCGAGGAAAGGGTCATCGCCGACGCGCCGGTCGAGTTCATCTTCCCCGGCGAGCCGGGGTTCTTCTCGGACACGCCCGAGCATGACTGCGGCACCGACCTGTCGCTGAACGCAACCCGCATTCCGGAGGGCGCCATTCATGCCGCTTGACCCGATCCGCACGACCCTTTGCGCAGCGTTCCTGGCGCTGCCCGCCTCGGCCGGCACCTTCACGCCGCCACCGGGCTGCGAGGGCTGGCTGACGGTGCAGATGCGCTCGTGCAAGGTGTCGAACCACTACCGTTGCGCGGCGGACGCGCCGGGCGACACCTGGCGGATCGACTTCGGTGTGAACGGCGCCTATTTCCGCAGCCGCATCGACTATGAGACGCAGTGGGTCGAGAGCCACAATTCCGACGGCACGGTCGAATTCCTCGAGGCGAACCCGGCTGATCCGGCGAGCTTTTCGGAACTGATCTCGTCGGGCCGCGACGACTACGACTTCGCACAGGTCTCGTCGAACGGCTCGCGCCAATCGGTGCGCGGTTACGACCAGCTGACCGGCCAGACGGTGACGATCGACGGCGTGACGCTGGAGCGGACCAAGTACGACGCCACGGTGACCTACGACGACGGCACGCTGGCCTACCACGCGCAGGGCGGGGAATTCATCAACCGCGAGTGGCGCATCTTCCTGTCGGGCACCGGCCGCATCGACCTGGGCGAAGGGCCGATCCCGCAGGACTTCACCCCGGTCGAGTTCGCCTTTCCGGGCGAACCGGGCTTCATGTCGACGACCCCGCTTTACGACTGCGACGCAATGACGGCGAGCCTGCCGGTGGTACCGGCTTCCTACGTGGAGGGCGAATGATCGGGCGGGCATCTTTGACGCTCGCGGCGGCGCTGGCATGTCCTGCTGCGGCGGATACGGCACCTGCTTATCAAGCGCCCTACGAGGTGGTGATGGGCGATCCCTCATGTAATGGGAACCATGAGCGGATGGTGCGGGTGGAACTTCAGGTTCCCGCCTTTTCGGCTGTACACATCCGCGACCTCGAGTGTTCCGTTGTGCAACGGAGCGGAGTGGACCTCCAACGGATCCCAATCGACTGCCCGGAGGCGGAGCCGCCAGTTTCAGGGGCATCAGGCAGTGCGCAAGATTCGCTGGGTCTGAATGCAGAAATTCAGATCTGCCAGTCGATCTGGCAGTCCGAGTTCAGCCTCTCCTCAGGTGAACTGGTCGGAACATACGGTGGACAGGACGTGAGCCTGCCACTTTTCGCAAAGCATGCCGTGCGTGACCTTTCGACCATCTCGTATCTGGCAGGCCCTGAGCCGCACGAGCCGCTTCTTGTTGAAGTCGCAGTTTCTTGCACTGAGCCGGCTTTATTGGGGCGAGAGCCAGGCCCGCCCATTCTATGGGCGGAAGCAAGATTCTTGCTTGCCGAGCGCGATCTGGCAACTTGCACCTCGGAGTCCTGCTTCGGGCAGGTGGATGTGGAGCGGGCACGTCCCGATCTCAAAGTCTATCTCCAATGCGCCGAGGTCACACCATGACCGCGCCCATCACCGGCCACTGCCTTTGCGGCGCCGTGACCATCCGGGCGGAGACCTACCCCGACTGGGTCGGCGCCTGCCATTGCCGGATGTGCCAGCGCTGGTCGGGCGGGCTGTTCCTGTGCTTTCCGGCGGACGGCGTGAGGGTCGAGGGCGACGTGGCGCGGCATGTGTCGTCCGAGTTCGCCGAGCGGGCCTTCTGCCCGACCTGCGGCAGTCATCTGTGGATGCGGAACCTCGATGAAGCCGAGGGGCACTACGAGCTTATGCCGGGCCTTTTCGACGAGGCCGCGGGCTGGAAGCTCAGGAGCGAAGTCTATGCCGCCTGTGCGATGAAATCCGTCCGGCTGACCGGCGCCGAGCGCCGCGCGACAAAGGCCGAATACGAACAGAAGAACCCCTTCGTGGAAGGAGACGCACGATGACGTTCGATGCCGATTGGGTTGCCGCCGAGGAGACGCGCCGCGCGTGGATGGCGGAGCATTCGCTCTACAGGACCGAGGACGAACATGCGTCCTGCGGCGTGGGGCTGGTGGTGTCGATCAACGGCAGGCCCTCGCGGCGGGTCGTGCAGCACGGGATCGACGCGCTGAAGGCGGTCTGGCACCGGGGCGCGGTCGATGCCGACGGCAAGACCGGCGACGGCGCGGGCATCCATGTGCAGATCCCGGTGCCGTTCTTCTACGACCAGATCCGCCGCACTGGTCACGAGCCCGATACGCAGAAGCTGATCGCCGTGGGCCAGGTGTTCCTGCCGCGCACCGATTTCGGCGCGCAGGAGCGCTGCCGCACGATCGTCGAGACCGAAGTCTTGCGCATGGGCCATTACATCTACGGCTGGCGCCACGTGCCGGTGAATGTCGACGTCTTGGGCGAGAAGGCCAACGCGACGCGGCCCGAGATCGAACAGATCCTGATCCGCAACGAGAAGGGAATCGACGACGAGGCGTTCGAGCGCGAGCTTTATGTCATCCGCCGCCGCATCGAGAAGGCGGCGTTCGAGGCGGGGATCCAGGGCGTGTACCTGTGTTCGCTGAGCTGCCGGTCAATCATCTACAAGGGGATGATGCTGGCCGAGCAGGTTTCGGTCTTCTACCCCGACCTTCTGGACGAGCGGTTCGAGAGCGCGTTCGCGATCTACCACCAGCGCTATTCGACGAACACCTTCCCGCAATGGTGGCTGGCGCAGCCGTTCCGCATGCTGGCCCACAACGGCGAGATCAACACGCTGAAGGGCAACGTCAA
Source organism: Paracoccaceae bacterium (assembly GCA_050303575.1). Lineage (GTDB taxonomy): Bacteria > Pseudomonadota > Alphaproteobacteria > Rhodobacterales > Rhodobacteraceae > JBNLCA01. Next base: position 1,999 of record JBNLCA010000069.1, on the reverse strand, counting down.
CTGGATGCGAAGCCACGAGATCCGCATGGCCAGTGGCGCATTCGGCGAGATGGCGGGCGACATCAAGCCGATCGTGCCGCCGGGATCGTCGGACTCGGGTGCGCTCGACGCGGTCTTCGAGGTGCTGGTGCGGGCCGGTCGCTCGGCGCCGATGGCGAAGACCATGCTGGTGCCCGAAGCCTGGTCGAAGCAGGCGGTCGAGCTGCCGAAGCCGTGGATGGACATGTACAATTACTGCAACGCGGTGATGGAGCCGTGGGACGGTCCGGCCGCGCTGGCCATGACCGACGGGCGCTGGGTTTGCGCCGGGCTCGACCGGAACGGTCTGCGCCCCATGCGCTATGTCATCACCGGCGACGGGCTGCTGATTTCGGGCTCCGAGGCCGGGATGGTGCCGGTCGATGAATCCACGGTGCGCGAGAAGGGCGCGCTGGGTCCGGGCCAGATGATCGCCGTCGACATGGCGTCGGGCAAGCTGTTCCACGACACCGAGATGAAGGACAAGCTGGCGGCCAGCCAGCCGTTCGGCGACTGGGTCGAGAAGATCACCGACCTGAACGAGATGATGCGCGACGTGCCGGAGAAGGCGATGCATTCCGGCGCCGAGCTGCGGCGCCGCCAGATCGCGGCGGGCTTCACGCTGGAAGAGCTGGAACAGATCCTCGCGCCGATGGCCGAGGACGGCAAGGAAGCGGTCGCCTCGATGGGCGACGACACGCCGGCCGCGGTGCTGTCGGACGTGTACCGGCCGCTCTCGCACTTCTTCCGCCAGAACTTCAGCCAGGTCACGAACCCGCCGATCGACTCGCTGCGCGAGCATCGGGTGATGTCGCTCAAGACGCGGTTCGGCAACCTGAAGAACGTGCTGGACGAGAGCTCGGCGCAGACCGAGATCCTGGTGCTGGAAAGCCCCTTCATCGCGAACGCCGAGTTCGACGAGATGATGAAGCAGTTCGGCGGGCAGGTCGCGGTGATCGACTGCACCTTCCCGGTGGGCGGCGACCCCGAGGCGCTGCGCAACGGGCTTGAGCGCATCCGCGCCGAGGCCGAGGATGCGGTTCGCTCGGGCGCGCTTCACATCGTGCTGACCGACGAGGAGCAGGGACCGGACCGGGTGCCGATGCCGATGATCCTGGCGACGTCGGCGGTGCATTCCTGGCTGACCCGCAAGGGCCTGCGGACCTTCACCTCGCTGAACGTGCGCGCGGCCGAGTGCATCGACGCGCATTACTTCGCGGTGCTGATCGGCTGCGGCGCGACGACGGTGAACCCCTACATCGCACAGGATTCGGTGGCCGACCGTCTTAACCGGGGACTGCTGGAAGGCTCGCTGGAAGACGCGCTGCGCCGGTATCGCGCGGCGATCGATGGCGGGCTTCTCAAGATCATGTCGAAGATGGGCATCTCGGTCATCTCGTCCTACCGGGGCGGGCTGAACTTCGAGGCGGTGGGCCTGAGCCGCGCCATGGTAGCCGAGTATTTCCCGGGCATGCATTCGCGCATCTCGGGCATCGGCATCCACGGCATCCAGCACAAGCTGACCGAGCTTCACGCCAAGGCGTGGAAGTCGAACCAGGACGTGCTGCCTGTGGGCGGCTTCTACAAGGCGCGCCGTTCGGGCGAGAAGCACGCCTGGGAAGCGACGACGATGCACATGCTGCAATCGGCCTGCGACCGAGCGTCCTACGAGATCTGGAAGCAGTATTCGGCCGCGATGCGGGCGAACCCGCCGATCCACATCCGCGATCTTCTCGACATCAAGCCGCTGGGCAAACCGGTCCAGATCGAGGAGGTCGAGAGCATCACCTCGATCCGCAAGCGGTTCGTCACGCCGGGGATGTCGCTCGGCGCGCTCAGTCCCGAGGCGCACAAGACGCTGAACATCGCGATGAACCGCATCGGCGCCAAGTCCGACAGCGGCGAGGGCGGCGAGGATCCGGCGCATTTCGTCCCCGAGGCGAACGGCGACAACCCGTCGGCCAAGATCAAGCAGGTGGCG
>JBNLCA010000068.1:0-2823 GCA_050303575.1 Paracoccaceae bacterium | reverse complement strand
GTCGTCCTGGCGCTGCACCGAGCCCTCGAAATGGGCGCCGGATTCGATGGCGATGGTCTTGTGGATGATGTCGCCCTCGACCCGTGCCGACGAGGTCAGACGGACCTTCAGCCCGCGCACCTTGCCGACCACGCGGCCGTTCACGACGATGTCGTCGGCGACAATCTCGCCCTTGATCGTGGCGCCTTCGCCGACGGTCAGCAGATGCGCGCGGATGTCGCCCTCGACCACGCCCTCGACCTGGATGTCGCCCGACGTCTTGAGGTTGCCGACGACGGTCAGGTCGGACGACAGGATCGACGGGTTGGGCTTGGTCTTCGGTGCCGAAGAGGTCGCCATGAAATCGGGCGCTGTCGACTTCGGCAGCGGTGCGGGTTCAGGCATCTTGGGTTTCTCCGCCTCGGGGGGCTTCTGCCCCGGTTCGTTGCTTTTTGATTTAGAAAACATCTCTCGCCGCCCTGATGTAGGTCATGGGATTGGTGGCTTCGCCGCCGACCCGGATCTCGTAGTGGAGATGCGTACCGGTCGAGCGGCCGGAATTCCCCATATCACCGATCCGGTCTCCGCGCGAGACCCTATCGCCGACATTCACCCTGATTTCAGACAGATGGCCATAGCGCGTTTCGATCCCGAACGCGTGCCGGATCTTGACCAGCCGGCCATAGCCCGACTGCCAGCCGGCATGGATCACCACGCCGTCGGCGGTCGCATAGACCGGCGAGCCATAGGCGCCCGCCATGTCGGTGCCCTCGTGCATCCGGTTGCCGGCGCCCTTGGGGTCGTTGCGGTAGCCGAAGCCCGACGTGTAGCGGAACGAAGTCTGAAGCGGGACGGCGAAGGGGGCTTTCTCGACCGCGATCCGGTAGAGGTTGGCCTCGTCGAGCCGGCCCAGGATCTGGTTGGCGCGCAGCGTGTCGGGGTCGGGGGCGAGATCGCCCTTGGTCGAGACGGCGATCGGCAGGAGCGGGCCGCCCTGTCCGGAATAGCCACGGCGAACTTCCTCGATGATCCGGTCCGGCGGCAGGCCGACGGCGTTGAACATGTCGTCGAGCGGTTCCAGCGAAACGGTCACCGCCTCTTCCAGCTGGCTGAAGATGCGGTCGTTGCGTTCCTCGATCAGCCTGAGTTCCAGCGCCAGGTCGTCGGCCTCGGTGCGGTTGGCGGCGGCTGCCTCGGCGATCTTCTCGCGCTCGCCCGCGGTGTTTTCCAGCGCGTCGGTCAGGAAGGCGACGGTCGCAGCCAGTTCCTCGGCATCGGCGCCAAGGACCTCGTCGGGCGCGGTGCCCTCGGCGCGGGCGATCGCCTCGGCGGTCGCGGTCCGGGCGGCGTCACGCTCCTGCATGGTGCGGCGCAGGGTGGACTGGATGACCTCGATCCCGGTTTCCAGCTCGCGCCGGCGGTCTTCGGAGGACAGAAGCCGCTCCTGCATGGCCGAAACCTCGGTCATGGCGAGGTTGAACCGTTCCTGCGCGGCATGCGCCTCGGCGGCGCGGGCGTCGCGGTCGGCGGCCATGGCATTCAGCCGGGCTTCGTAGGTGGCCTGCTGGCGCGCCGCCTGGTCGCGGGCCGAGCCGGCGCCGAGCGAGTCCATCAAGAGGACCGCGGTGGCGATGATGGTCCAGCCAACCATGGCGGTCGTTCCGATGATGGCGATGGCCTGGGTTCCGGGCCTCAGCCGCACGAAGCGGGTTTCCCGGTCAGATTTGAGGAAGAGCCGTTTTTCCGGCAGCTGGCGTTCGAGCGCCATGTGGAGCTTTTGTGCGATTCCGATGCGCAAGTTTATTGTCCCGATTGTCCCCGCCTATCGGCGCCGCTCGCCCCCACAAACGACGCCTGAAAGACGGGTAACCCTTGGTTGTTTCAAAGGCAATCATTTTAGCAACACTCGGCTGCCATTCGCGCTTCGCGGCGGGATTCCGCCTATTTTTGCGTGTCCGCGAGCGGCCAGTAGAAGTCGGGCGGGATGCCGGCCTCGGCCCGTTTCTCCTCGTTGAAGGGCGGTTTCAGGGCGCCGTGGAAATGCTTGCGGACCAGCGCGTGAAAGGTTTCCTTGGGGTCGATGTCGGCCCGGCCGCACAGGAAGTTGAACCACTTCTGGCCGTAGGCGACGTGGCCGACCTCCTCGGCGTAGATCGTCTCGAGCGCGGCGACGGTGTCCGTTGCCTTCGCCGTGCGAAAGATCTCGATCATGCCCGGAGTGACGTCGAGGCCGCGCGCCTCGAGCACCATCGGCACCACGGCGAGGCGGGCGAGGATGTCGGTCGCCGTGTCCTCGGCCGCGCGCCACATGAAGGCATGGGCGGGCAGGGCGCCGTAATAGCTGCCTGCCGCTTCAAGACAATCCGCCAGTAGGTTGAAATGCTTGGCTTCCTCGGCGCCGGACTTCACCCAGTCGTCGTAGAATCCCAAGGGCAGCTTCACGTCCGGAAAGCGGGCGACGATGTCCCAGTGGAGGTCCACGGCGTTGAGCTCGATATGCGCGACGGCATGCATCAGCGCTATCCGGCCCTCGGGGCTGCCGGGTCTGCGGCGCGGCACTTCGCGCGGTGGCAGGAGGTCGGGCTTTTCGGGGCGCGCCGGCCGGTCCGGCGGGCTGGCACGGCCGACAGGCAGGGGCTCTCCGGCCTCGCGGGCGGCGAACCAGGCCTCGGCATGGGCCTTGGCAAGCGCGGTCTTCGCCCGCGCATCGGCTGTCATCAGGATCTCGACCGCGCGGTCGGCAAGGCTTTGGGTCATGGCACCTCCGGTCCCGCGCAGATGCCGGACCCGGAACGCTCAGGCAAGCGCGTTCACCTCGGCGAGAACCTCCTCGGCGTGGCCGGG
>JBNLCA010000067.1:0-5108 GCA_050303575.1 Paracoccaceae bacterium | reverse complement strand
GAGATCGCCCCGTTCGAAGTGGGGCCAGGCGGCGTCACAGAGCAGCACCCGGGGGGCGACATCCACTTGAAGGCGGTCAGCACATTGCTCCAGCAGCTCGAGACTCGGGTTTCTGGTGCTTTCCAGGCAGATGGCGACCAGCACATCCGGGCCATATGTACAGGCCTCCTCCATTGCGGGGCGGTCAATCCGAAAGACGTGGTCATGCTTTCGGGAAAATTCGTCGGCAACTGGACCAATGGTCGAACAGGTGCACATCACGGCATCGGCCGCGGCAAGTTCCGCGAGGACGTCCAGCACCTCGGCGCGAACGCCTTGAAGGCCGGACCCGCGCGCCCTTTGCAGCAGTTCTGGCATGACCCTGTGGGTACGCTTGCCACAATACCCCAACTCGTCCAGCAGCGCATCGAAGGTCTGCACGTGAACATCGGCGGTGTGAAGGAACGCAATTTCCAAAGATCCGGCCCCTCCTCGAAACGGCAAGTGGCTACCGCTTCATGCTAGACCGATTTCCCCGCAAGCGGCACGAACGGAATGCGCTGTCTGTGGGCGGCCAGGGCAACCAGAGTATCCACGACACTCAGAAAGTGTGGGGCGTTGTTGTGCGCCTCCCAGCCTGCTTCGTCCCGATAAAGCTCGTAGACGAAGAACGACAGGGAATGTTCGCACTATGTTCCGGGCGCCTCGGGGCGTCAATGGCTCGTCCGCCGATCATGCGTGTTTCGATCCGAACGAGGATCTGCTCGCCTTGCAATGACCTGAAAGCGCCGAGGCCCCACAAAAAGGAAACCGCCCGCCGGGGTCACGGAGATGACCCGGCGGGCAGCCGGTCCCGACGCGCGGGGCGTCAGGCGTTCTGTTTGGTGCGCCAGCTGTCGGCGTAGTTCGTCCGCGCTTCCGCCGAGTAGGGCGTCGGCGAGACGCGGACGCGGATCTCGGCCTGCTTGTGCTTTTCGGTCGAGGTCTTCTGGGTGGATTCGGGCTCGCCCCACTTGAGCGTCAGCACGTCGCCGATCTCGACGTCGGTGCTCACCACGCCCAGCGAAAGGACGCAGCGCTCGTTCCACGAGTAGCCGTTGAACATCGACATGCCGACCATCTTGCCGTCACGCTCGACACGGTCGGCCGACGAAGACGCATAGTTCGGCTGCGGGAAGTCGATCCACTTGTAGGGCGTGCCCTGCTCGAATCCGGACGCGATGACCTTCAGCACGTCCTCGCGGTTCCACTCGAAGGTGACTTTCTTGCGCTTCGCACCCTCGGCCTTGATCTTCTCGAGCGCCGCCTTGCCGATGAAGTCGTCCTTCTTCCAGCCGATGTAGAAGTCGTAGCCCAGTTCGAACGGGTTGACGTAGTAGTCCTCGATATTGTCCGAGACGAACGAGCCGCCGATGGCGCCGCCGGCCTCGTAGCTGTCGGCGCCCAGCCAGTCGCGGTAGTCCGCCAGCATGCCGTCGCCGGTGTAGATGCCTGGCAGCGGCGAGGGGATCCAGCCCGATTCCAGCGTGTTGGTCGAATAGGCGCGGCTGCCGCACTGGACCAGATCGACGCCCGCGTCGCGCGCGGCCTCCATGATCGTCGAGTGGATGTAGTGCTTGTCGTCGTAGGGACCCCAGATCTCGAGGCCCGGCGCACCGGACATGCCGTGGCGCAGCGCCTGGACCTTCTTGGACCCGACATTGATCCAGTCGACGTGGAAGAACTTGATGTCCGGGATCGGGCCGCAGTTCATCTTCTCGAAGATCTTGGGCGCGAGCGGGCCCTGGATCTGGTAGCGATAGTGCGTGCGCATCACGCGCTCGCCCTCGGGCCGCGAAGGCGAGCGGGGATCGTGCTTGAGCCGCACGTTCCAGTTGCCCCAGGCGGCGCAGAAGAGAAGCCAGTTCGAGGTCGGCGCGCGGCCGACCAGGATGAACTTGTCCTGGCGCTCGCGGAAGATGATGTGATCGCCGATGACGTGACCGGCGGGGGTGACGGGCACGAAGTGCTTGGCCCGGTTCAGGTCGAAGTTACCGAACGCGTTGATGCCGTGATAGGCCAGGAACTTCTCGGCGTCGGGCCCTTCGACGATGACCTCGTCCATGTGGTGGGTCTGGTCGAAGAGCACCGCCCCGTGCCGCCACGCGGCCTGTTCGTCGCGCCAGTTCCGGAACTCGGGAGCGACGACCGGGTATACATACATTCCGATTCTCGAGTTGCGGAGCATCTCCACAACATTGCCGGAATCCTTCATTTTTTGTGCCAGGCTGCTGGGCGCCATCGTATCCTCCTCCAAATCTTAATCCGCAATGTATACATTAGCGGCGCAAGCCTGTCGAGACGGATTGGCCGCGTCACTCGACCATCAGGGCAAGGCCGGGCACCCGTCCGATCATGTCGCGCTCTTCCCTCATCAGGTAGTCGAGGTTGCGCCGGGCGAGCCGGGCATGATCACGCGCCAGCGCCTCGGCACGCGCGCCCTCGCGGTTCGAGATCGCCTCGATCATCTCGTGGTGCTGGCTCTGTGCCATCCGCAGCGAGCGGCTGAAGGCCGCGATGTCGGTGCGGTCGGGCAGGAAGGCCGAGGGCGAGGCAAAGGGCAGAAGCATCACCCGCTCGACCTCGCGACGGATGACCTCGCTGCCGGCGAGGCCGGCGAGCCTGGTGTGGAAGAGGGCATTGAGCTCGGAATAGCGGTCGAAGAGCACCTCGACCTCTCCGACGAAACAGGCGTCGATGTCGCGCACGATGGTGGTGATCTCGTCCAGCCGCTCGTCCTCGACGCCGCGTTCCGCGGCCAGCCGGGCCGCGGTGCCCTCGAGCACGCCCCGCAGCTCGATCGCATCGACCACGTCGTCGAAGGTGAAGCGCCGCACCACGAAGCCGCCATTCGGCAGCCGCTCGAGCAGCCCCTCCTCGACCAGCCGAGACATCGCCTCGCGCGCGGGTGTGCGCGAAATCTGCAATTGCTCGGCGATCGATACTTCCAGAAGGCGCATGCCCGCCTCGAAATCTCCGGCCATGATCTTCTGGCGGAGCTCTATCAGCGCGCGCATCGTGTGGGTCTTGGCTTCGCCCTGATCCATGGAATCCCCGTCAAAGCGTCAAATGAATTGTGTATACAGCTAAACATCCCCGCGCGGTGGTCGCAACGGGATCGGTCTGAAATGTGGACCAGATCGGACGACTTTCCTAGCTCTACATTAGGATAAGTTGTCACGGCCGCGTGAGGTTCGACTGTTTGTGTACACACGTTGGACGCAAGGGGGCGGGCCGCAGCCTTTCGGCGCGCGGCGGAACTTCGCTCGCGTGAGTTGTGTTAACACTTGTGTGGCGATGAGGTTGGCGCATACTCTTGCATACGGCCCGCCCCGTGCGGAGCCCGCGCCCAGGCCAGGTCCGCCACCCGGACCGAGAAGCCGAAAACGGCACGGCCGGCGCGTTCAGGGAGGAGAAACCGATGCGGACTCAGGAGTCTTCGCAGTCTGTGGCCATTCGGTCGGCGCTCGTCATCGACGACCATCCGCTTTACTGCGACGCGCTCGCCTCGATGATGGAGATTTCGCTGAACCTGCGCCGCGTGCGCAAGGCGTCGTCGCTGACGGATGCGCTCCAGATGCTGCGCGGGCGCTTCTCGCCGGACCTCGTGATGCTCGATCTGAACCTGCCGGACGCGTCGGGCCTCTCGGGCTTCATGAAGATCAAGGACAAGATGCCGGACGTGCCGGTGGTCGTCATCTCGGCGATCACCTCGGACGACGTCGTGCGCTCGGTCCTGGCGGCCGGGGCGGCCGGTTTCATCACCAAGGACCTCGCCCGCGACACGCTGAAGGAGGCGATGATCGAGATCTGCGACGGCAAGACCTATGTGCCGGCCGCCTATCGAGGCGCGCCCAAGGACGAGGACGGCGGCACCTCTATCACCGAGATATCGCGCAAGCTTGCCGGCCTCTCGCAGCAGCAGGCGCGCATCCTGGGCCTGATCTGCAAGGGCAAGCCCAACAAGCTGATCGCGTACGAGATGGACCTCGCCGAGGCGACGGTGAAGGCGCATATCACCGCGCTGCTCAGGCGGCTCGGCGTCCAGAACCGGACCCAGGCGGCGCTGATGGTGCGCGAGGTCTCGGTCCGCCACCAGCTCCAGTAATGCTGACGGCGGCGCCGCGAGCCCTGGACGATCTGCCCGCCGAGGCGGTCGAGATTGCCATCTCGTACCGCGAGGATGCCGCCGAGGCGCTGGCCGAGATCGCGGCTCAGGTGCGCGCGAGCGAGCCGAGCTTCGTGCTGCTCTTCATTCCCAACACGCTCGACCGCAAGGCGCTGAGCGCCGCGCTGCCCGACGGGTTCCCCGCGACTTCGGTCTTCGGATGCACCACGGCGGGCCAGATCACGCCCAAGGGCTACGAGAACCAGGCACTGGTGGCGCTCGCCTTCCGGCGCGCGCATTTCCGCGTCGCCTCGGTGCTCGTGAGCCCGCTGACCCCGGTCGACATCGCCGATGTCGTGCACCGCACCGAGACGCTGGCGGCGCGGTTTCCGCAGATGCCGGGGCGGCACCGGCTGGCGCTGGTCTTCGCCGACGGCCTGTCCAAGCAGGAGGACGTGCTGGTCGCCGCACTGGAAGCCGGTCTGAAGGACATCCCGGTCTTCGGCGGTTCGGCCGGCGACGGGCTCGACTTCGACGAGACGTTCATCCTGCACGACGGGGCGATGCATCCGAACGCTGCGCTGATCCTGCTTCTGGAAACCGACCTGCCCTTCCGGCCGATCGGCTTCGACCACTTCCTGCCGACCGAGAAGCGGATGGTGGTAACGCAGGCGGTGCCCGAGGAACGGCTGGTTCTGGAAATCAACGGTGCCCCGGCGGCGAGCGAGTATGCGCGTCTTGTCGGCGTGCCGGTGGGAGAGCTTTCCCCGATCATCTTCGCCGAGAACCCGGTGCTCGTGAGGAACGGCAACACCTACCACGTCCGCTCGATCCAGCAGATGCGGCAGGACGGCGGGCTGACCTTCCATTCGGCCATCGACAACGGGCTGTTGCTGACGCTTGGCCACGAGAAGGAGATCGTCCGAACGCTGGATGCCGGACTTTCGATCAAGGGCGAGGCGGGCGAGGACCCGGACTTCAT
>JBNLCA010000066.1:0-3010 GCA_050303575.1 Paracoccaceae bacterium | reverse complement strand
CAGATCGGTGGCGGCAGCGCGTTCGAGAAAAGGTAGGGCCGCGCCCGCTGGCGCAACAGATCGATCACCGGCTGCGGTCCGGCGACATAGCCGCCCAGCGCCCCACCCAGTGCCTTGCCCAGCGTGCCGGTCAGGATCTGGACGCCGTCGGCCACCCCGGCGTGATGCGGCGTGCCGCGGCCCTCGGGCCCCATGAAGCCCGTCGCATGGCAGTCGTCGACCATCACAACGGCGTCGTACCTTGCCGCGATGGCGGTGACGTCGCCAAGGTTCGCCAGGTAGCCGTCCATCGAGAAGACGCCGTCCGTGGCGATCATCACGTGCCGCGCGCCCTCGGCCCGGGCGGCCTTCAGCTGGGCCTCGAGCTCATCCATGTCGGAATTGGCGTAGCGGTAGCGGCGTGCCTTGCACAGACGGATGCCGTCGATGATCGAGGCGTGGTTCAACGCATCGGAGACGACGGCATCCTCGGGCCCCAGCAGGGGCTCGAACAGCCCGCCATTGGCATCGAAGCAGGCGGCAAAGAGGATCGCGTCGTCCTTGCCGAGAAAACGCGCGATCCGTTCCTCAAGCGCGCGGTGCAGGTCCTGCGTGCCGCAGATGAAGCGAACCGAGGCCATGCCGTAGCCGTGATCGTCGAGCGCCCTGGCCGCCGCCGCCTTCAGGATGGGGTGGTTGGCGAGCCCGAGATAATTGTTGGCCGAAAGGTTGATGACGTCGCGCCCGCCGACCGCGACATGGCCGCCCTGCGGCGAGGTGATCAGCCGCTCGCGCTTGGTCAGGCCGTCGGCCTCGATCCCGCGCAGCGTCTCGGTGATGTGGTCAAGGAATGTCATGGCGCCATCCTAGCAGGGGCGTGGGGCCGCTGCACGGTTGTCCTGCGACATGGTCTGGCGGGAACCCGCCGTCACCTTCGCGCGTTCATACGCCATGAAACACGCCCTGATCGCCCTTGGCCTCCTCGCCGCCGCACCCCCTTCCGCCGCCGAGGAAATCGGCCAGGTCGGCGTCGACTGGGTCGGCAACGACATCATCATCGAGGCGCTCGACGACCCGAAGGTCGAGGGCGTAACCTGCCATGTCGCCTATTTCGAACGGTCACTGATCGACCGGCTCTCGAACGGCAACTGGTTCGAGGACCCGTCGAACAGCTCGATCGACTGCCGCCAGACCGGCCCGATCACCGTCGGCGACATCGAGACCGACGACGAGGGCGAGGAGGTCTTCCGCGCCAGCCGCTCGCTCTTCTTCAAGTCGATCCGGGTAACGCGAATCTACGACCGCGAGCACAATACGCTGGTCTACCTGGCGCACGGTCGGCAGGTGGTCGAAGGCTCGGCCAAGATGTCTATCTCGACCGTGCCGCTTTACGGGACCGACGTGCATTTCGCCTCGGCCGATTGATCCGGCCGCCGTTCCGTGGCTTGGTGCGGGCGCAACCAGCGAGGTGCCCGTGCCCTTCCAATCCGAGCCCTTCAACCTCGACAGGTTCCTGCCCTACCGGCTGAATGTCCTGGCCGGACGGCTGAGCCGCGAATTCTCGACGCGCTACCGCGAGCGGTTCGGCATCTCGATCCCGGAATGGCGTGTCGTGGCGCATCTTTCGCAGTCGGGCGCGGTCAGCGTGCGCGAGATCCACGAGAAGGTCGACATGGACAAGTCCAAGGTCAGCCGGGCGGCCAGCCGGCTGGAACAGGCGGGCTATGTCGAGAAGCGTGTGAACCCGGCCGACCGGCGGCTACTCGAACTCACGCTGACGCCGAAGGGCCGTGCCATGATGGAGGAATTGACTAAAGTCGCCAACGCCTACCAGGCCGAGCTCGAGGCGCGGCTCGGCACGCCGGACGAGTTTGCAGCGGCGGTCGAGCGGCTGGAGCGGCACAGTGGCTGAGGGTCCGACTGAGGGTGCGGCACGGGGCGTCATCTTCGACTGCGACGGGGTCCTCGTCGACAGCGAGCCGATCACCAACCGCATCGTCCAGCGCAGCCTCGCCGCGCACGGCCTTCCGCTGAGCGAGGACGACATCATCCGCCTCTTCGTCGGCGGAACCATGGCCGGCGTCGGCGAAGAGGCGCGCAGGATGGGCGCGGACTTGCCCGAGGGCTGGGTCGCGACCATCTATGAAGAGATGTACGCGACGCTCCGGCAGGGCGTGCCGCCGGTCCCCGGCATCGGCGACGTGCTCGACCGGCTGGACGCGGCCGGCATCCCCTACGCCGTCGCTTCGAACGGGAGCCCCGAGAAGATGGAGATCACGCTGGGCCAGACCGGTCTAATCGGCCGTTTCGAGGGCCGGATGCTTTCGGCCCATGTCGAGGGCGTCGCCAAGCCCGACCCCGAGCTGTTCCTGCGCGCCGCCCGACGGATCGGCGTGGCGGCTGCCGCCTGCACCGTCGTCGAGGACAGCCCCACCGGAGCCACGGCGGCGCGGGCGGCCGGGATGCGCTGCATCGGCTATGCGCCGCTCGACGAGGGCGAACGGCTCGCCGCAGAAGGCGCCGTCGTGGTACGGGCGATGGCCGACGTGGCACGGGAGCTGGGCCTGTGAGCGACATTCTCTTCTACGATTTCCACAAGAGCTCGGCCGCCTACCGGCTGAGGATCGCGCTGGCGCTACTCGGGCTTGAGCACCGGACTCACTGGCTGGACGTGCCGGGCGGCGAGCACAAGCGCGAGCCCTATCTCTCGATCCATCCGCAGGGCCTTGTGCCGGCCATCGTGATCGACGGCATCCCGATGACCCAGACCGTCTCGGTGCTGGAGTACCTCAACGAGACGCGCGATGCCGGATGGCTGCCCGATGACGCCGCCGGACGGCAGAAGGTACGGGCGCTGACCGATGTCATCGCGATGGACATCCACCCGGTCTGCAATTCGGGCGTGGCGCGCTGGGTCGAGGAAACGTCTGCCGGCGCGATCAGCCAGCAGGCCTGGATGGAGCGCTTCATTCCGCGCGGCCTGATCCCCTTCGAACGGATGCTGGGCGAGGGCCGCTACAGCCATGGCGAC
>JBNLCA010000065.1:0-3823 GCA_050303575.1 Paracoccaceae bacterium | reverse complement strand
GGCCTGCTCAATCAGCCGGCCATCTACCACTGAGGCCAGGCGCCTCTCCGGCTTCGACGGTCCCGCGATTGAACAAGGCGTTCGTAAAGGAATCCGACAGCGACGATGACGACGAGCTGGCTCCCCGCGAGTCGGCCGTGCCCGGCGGCCGCAACTACATGACGCGGCGCGGGTACGACGGCTTGCGGGCCGAGCTCGACGAGCTGGTTCGCCGTGAGCGGCCGAAGATCGTCGAAACCGTCGCATGGGCCGCCGGTAATGGCGATCGCTCGGAGAACGGCGACTACATCTATGGCAAGAAGCGCTTGCGCGAGATCGACCGGCGCATCCGCTTCCTGATGAAGCGCATCGAGTCGGCCACCGTCGTCGACCCCTCCGAGCAGGTCCACCTCGACCAGATCTTCTTCGGCGCCACGGTGACGATCTGCGATTCGGATGGGGATAACGAGCAGACCTTCCAGATCGTCGGTGTCGACGAGGCCGACGCCAGCGATGGCCGCGTGAGCTGGATCTCGCCGATCGCCAAGGCCCTGCTGAAGGCGCGCGAGGGAGACCTCGCGCGCTTCCAGAGCCCGGCCGGGCTGCGCGAAATCGAGGTCCTGACGGTCGAGTATCTGTAGGGCCCACGCGCGGCGGCTCGCCGAAGCGTCCGTTTCCCGAAAATTTCTGCATGGCCGGGGCTTGAAATGCCCGCGGTGTGCCCCATTTGCGTCAGCACGATACGTCCAACACACACCACGGAGTTCGAGCCGATGTCAGAAGCCAACGCCGGGGCCAGCAACGCTGCGGCCCAGACCATGAACTTCCAGGCCGAGGTGAAGCAGCTGCTTCACCTGATGATCCATTCCCTGTACTCCAATCGCGAGATCTTCCTGCGCGAGCTGATCTCGAACGCCGCCGACGCCTGCGACAAGCTGCGCTTCGAGGCGCTCGACAAGCCCGAGCTGCTTGAAGGGGGCGGCGACGGGCAGATCCGCGTCAGCTTCGACGCCGAGTCGCGCACGGTGATCGTCTCCGACAACGGCATCGGCATGAGCCGCGACGAGGTGGTCACCAACCTGGGGACCATCGCCAAGTCGGGTACCCGCGAGTTCTTCAGTGCCCTGACCGGTGACCGCCAGAAGGATGCCCACCTGATCGGCCAGTTCGGCGTGGGCTTCTACTCGGCCTTCATCGTCGCCGACAAGGTCACGGTGCTGACCCGCCGCGCCGGGCTGCCGGTGACCGAGGCCGTCAAGTGGGAGTGCTCGATGACCGGCGACACCGCCGGCGAGTACCAGATCGAGCCGGCCGAGAAGGCCAGCCGCGGGACCGAGATCATCCTGCACCTGCGTGAAGACCAGGACGACCTGCTGTCCGGCTGGCGCCTGCGTTCGCTGATCCGCAAGTATTCCGACCACATCGTCCAGCCGATCCTGATGAAGAAGGAAGCGTGGGACGAGGAAAAGAAGGCCCAGGTCGCCACCGACGAGGACGAAACCGTCAACCAGGCCAATGCCCTGTGGGCCCGGTCGAAGAGCGACGTGAGCGAGGAGGAGTACAAGGCCTTCTACAAGCACGTCGGGCACGACTACGACGAGCCGCTGGCCTGGACCCACTCGCGCGTCGAGGGGCGCCACGAGTACACGCAGCTGCTCTACGTGCCGGCCCACGCGCCCTTCGACATGTGGGACCGCAACGCGCGCCATGGCGTCAAGCTCTACGTCAAGCGCGTCTTCATCATGGATGACGCCGAGAAGCTGATGCCCCTGTACCTGCGCTTCGTGCGCGGGGTGGTCGATTCGGCGGACCTGCCCCTCAACGTCTCGCGCGAGATCCTGCAGGAATCGAAGGACATCGACGCCATCCGGGCCGGCTGCACGAAGAAGGTGCTGGCGATGCTCGAGGACATGGCCGAGAACGACAAGGAGAAGTACGCGACCTTCTGGAAGGAGTTCGGACGCGTGCTGAAGGAAGGCGTCGGCGAGGACTTCGCCAACAAGGACAAGATCGCCGGCTTGCTGCGTTTCTCCACCACCCTGGATGACAGCGAGGCACAGACCGTCTCCCTGGCCGATTACATCGGCCGCATGAAGGAAGGCCAGGACAAGATCTACTACGTCACCGCGGACAGTTTCAAGGCCGCCAAGAACAGCCCCCACCTCGAAATCTTCCGCAAGAAGGGTATCGAGGTCCTGCTGCTGGCCGAGCGGGTCGACGAGTGGGTCGTCGGCAGCCTGACCGAGTTTGACGGCAAGGCCCTGCAGTCGGTCGCCAAGGGTGGCCTCGACCTCGGCGAACTCGAGGACGAGCAGGAGAAGAAGGCCGCCGAAGCCGCTGCGGACGATATGAAGGACCTCATCGAGAAGATGAAGGCCACCCTCGGCGAGCGCGTCAAGGACGTCCGCGTCACCCATCGCCTGACCGACTCCCCCGCCTGCCTGGTGGCCGACGAGCACGACATGGGCCAGAACCTGGCGCGCATCCTGAAAGCCGCTGGCCAGGACGCGCCGGCATCGAAGCCGATCCTCGAGGTGAACCCCACTCACCCCGCGGTACGTCGCCTGAAGGGTGAGACGGCCCGGTTCGACGACTGGGCCGAGGTGCTCTTCGACCAGGCCTTGCTCGCCGAAGGCGGCACGCTCGAAGACCCGGCATCCTTCGTCAAGCGAATCAACGCACTGATGCTCGCCATGAGCGGCGAGGATGGCACGAGCGAAATCGTCATCGAAAGCTGATCGACGACCCCCTGGAAAGGATTCGGGGAGCCTGCGGGCTCCCCGTTTTTTTTATCCGCCGTAGGCGATCAGGCCGGTGGATCGCGCGAGCATCAGCGCGGCAACGGTGACGCAGACGAGGGCGAAGATCTGTTGAAGGCGTGGTCCCTGGAGGCGGGCGGCGAGCCGGCGGCCGGCCAGGAGCGCCCCGAGCGCGCCGCCGGCGAAGGGGGCGGCGATGGCCAGTTCGATATGGCCATGGGCGGCGGCGGCGGCCACGCCGCCCACCGACACCAGGGCGATCACGGCCAGCGACGTGGCGAGAATGCTGCCATGGTCGAGGTCGGTGTGCCGGCCGAGCGCCGGCACGATCACGAAGCCGCCACCGACGCCCAGCAGCCCGCTCAGCAGACCCGAGGTGGCGCCGGTGGCGGCCAGGGCTCGGGCGCAGGGGGCGGTCCAGCGAAGGCGACCCTCGTCGGGGTTGATCTCGCAGGCGTGGCGCGCGACGGCGTCATGACGGTCCGGTCCCGAACGCGGTCGGGCGCGCTGCCAGCTGCGCCAGCCGGTCAGGGCCAGCAGCAGGCCGAAGGCGAAGAGCAGGGGCGGGTTGGGAATGCGCTGCGCCAGCCAGACACCGAGTGGCGCGCTCATCATGCCGATGGTGCCGATCAGGGCAGCCGCGCGATAGCGGACGATTCCGTCACGCAAGCCGAGCAGGGCGCCGACCAGGGCCGCGAGTCCGACCGCGATGAGGCCGATGGGCGCGGCTGCGACCATTTCCAGGTGCAGTCCGAAGACGAGAAGCGGCACGGCGATGATCCCGCCGCCGGCGCCGCTCAGCGCGAGGATCAGGCCGACAATGCCGCCCAGCCCGGCGGCGATCAGCGCGGGATCGGCGGGCATGGCGCGAGGATAGACGGGGGACGGGTGGTCACAGCACGTCGATCGGAATCTTCAGGTAGCGCATGCCGTTGTTTTCAGCGGGTGGCAGCTCGCCGGCCCGCATGTTGACCTGGATCGAGGGCAGCATCAGGCGTGGCATGCCGAGGCTTGCGTCGCGTTCGGAGCGCATCGCCACGAAGGCGTCCTCGGAGACGCCGTCATGAACGTGGACATTGGCCTGG
>JBNLCA010000064.1:0-27678 GCA_050303575.1 Paracoccaceae bacterium | reverse complement strand
TCCAGCCGGTCGCCGAGGCGGAAGCCGATGGCGGTGCCGACAAGCGCCGGGACCGTCATGATCAACGAGAAGGGCGCGGTACCTGCGTTGAAGACGCCGGACTTGATGTGGGCCGCCATCAGGACCACGGCGCCCAGGCCGTAGATCACGCCCTGCACGCGCATCTGCTCGGCCTTGGGCGTGTTGAGCGCGGTGAGGTAGGCAACGGTCGGAGGGCCCCAGACGCCTGACAACCCGCCGACGAAGCCGGCGAAGGACGCGGTCAGGATTTCCGCTTTTCGCCTGTGTTCGGGTCTGAACTGGAGGTGCCAGCCGACAAGTTGCGTCACCGCGAAGGCGGTGATCGGAAGGCCAAGGATCAGGAACATCGCCTCGGCCGAAAGAACACGGACAAGCTGCGCGCTTCCGGCGATGAAGACCACCACGATCAGGAGATAGAGCCAGTGCTGGCGCATCGCCTCGACCGTGGCCGCCGGACCGCCGCGCACCGCCTGCCAAAGGTTCGTCAGGACCGTCGGTACGATCAGCGCGGCAAGCGCGAGTTCGGGCGCCAGGATCGAGCCGAGGCCGGAGATCATGATCATCGGCATGGCGAACCCGACGGCGCCCTTCACGAAACCCGCGCAAAGCGTGATCACAAAAGCCAGGATCAGGAGGCCGGGTGCCAACCCGGCGGTAAGAACGTCCATGTTCGCCTCCGCTTCGGCCTATAGCCGAGGGGCCCGACGCGCGCACGCCGAAACGCGTGCGACACTTTCGGTCGCTTCGTTTGATCAGAGCGCATCTTTGTTGCGCTGCGCCTGCGAAGGCCATATGCTGTGCCGCAGCAATCCGGGGGATTCCATGGCGCATGGCGGACAAGACGCAGCCTCACGGGTTGTTCTTCCCGACCTTCTGGACCTGACCGAGGCCGCCTTGGCGCCGTTGGCCCAACTGCAGGCCGAGGCCGTGTCGGCACTCAGGTCGCGGGTCGTGGAGGGCGGCAAGGTTCATGCCGGCGCACTTGAGCGCGAGCAGTACGCCGCCCATGCGCTTTCCTGGCTTGCGACTTATGTCGAAGCGCTGACCCAGATGCGGGCCTGGGCCGGGCGGCTGTCCGAGGACGGCCGCTTCGGCGAGATGGAGGCGCTGATCCTGCAGATCGGCTTCGGCGAGTACCTTGGCCAGATTCTCGGCGGCATCCCGATGAGCCAGGGCGAGATGGCGCGCCTTACGGACCTCGGCATCGCGACGCGTCCCGGCGGACCGGCGGTGACGGCGCTCATGGCCGGGAACAGTTCGGCTGCGCGAATGCGGCTTGTGGTGCTGATGCGGGACAATGCCGGGCACCCGACCTTCGGGGCAACTGGCCTCGACGAGGACCTGGAGATGATCCGCGACCAGTTCCGCCGCTTCGCCGAGGAGCGGGTGGTGCCGAACGCCCACGACTGGCACCTGAAGGACGAGCTGATACCGATTGAGATCATTCATGAACTCTCCGAACTTGGCGTCTTCGGCCTGACCATTCCCGAGGAGTTCGGCGGCCTCGGCCTGTCGAAGGCCTCGATGGTCGTTGTCAGCGAGGAACTGTCGCGCGGCTATATAGGTGTCGGTTCGCTGGGCACCCGGTCCGAGATCGCGGCCGAACTGATCCTGTGCGGCGGCACCGACGACCAGAAGGCCGAGTGGCTGCCCAAGCTCGCAAGCGGGGAGATCCTGCCGACCGCGGTCTTCACCGAGCCGAACACCGGGTCTGACCTCGGCTCGCTCAGGACGCGCGCGGTGAAGGAGGGAGATGCGTATCTCGTCACCGGCAACAAGACCTGGATCACGCACGCGGCGCGCGCGCACGTCATGACGCTTCTGGCCCGGACCGATCCCGAGACGACGGACTGGCGGGGCCTTTCGATGTTCCTGGCAGAGAAACAGCCGGGCACGGACGCCGATCCTTTCCCGACGCCCGGCATGACGGGCGGCGAGATCGAGGTGCTCGGCTACCGCGGCATGAAGGAGTACGAGCTCGGATTCGACCGATTCTCGGTGAAATCCGGCAACCTTCTGGGCGGAGTCGAGGGCCAGGGCTTCAAGCAACTTATGCAAACCTTTGAATCTGCGCGGATTCAGACCGCGGCACGCGCAATCGGGGTGGCGCAATCGGCTCTGGAAGTGGGGTTGCGTTATGCAACCGAAAGACGGCAGTTCGGAAAGGCGCTGGTGGAATTTCCCCGTGTGGCCGGGAAACTGGCCATGATGGCCGTCGAGATCATGGTCGCGCGACAGCTCACCTACCACTCGGCCTGGGCCAAGGACCATGGCAAACGGTGCGATCTCGAGGCCGGGATGGCAAAGCTGCTGGGCGCGCGGGTGGCCTGGGCAGCTGCTGACAATTCCCTGCAAATTCATGGCGGTAATGGCTTTGCACTCGAGTATCAGATCAGCCGGATCCTGTGCGACGCGCGCATTCTGAACATCTTCGAGGGTGCCGCCGAGATCCAGGCTCAGGTCATTGCGCGGCGTCTTCTGGAGGGCTGAATTTCGCCCCGAGACGGACGAAATACTCGCCTTTTGAGCGATCTGTTTCGAATTTCGATCCGAATTGGTTGAATTAACGTGAGAAATCAAATTCGGACCGCAAGTTACTATAATCTAAAGAATTAATTAGCACTCACTCTCAATTTCTTTCTTCGAGAGTCGAGTTTCGAAAAAATACCGCCCGTTGGCCAGAATTTGTTCACAATCTTCACCAATTGTCCCGGTAGGCGTTAAGACGGTGCTGGGCTAGGTGCCTGTAAATGGTGAACGGAAGAGTACCAATGTAGAAACCGCCTCCTGGTAATGGGTGCACAGTTTTCGCGGATCGGAAGCGGATCTCTCGGTATGGTTAAGAAGATGCTCACCAGAGGTCCGAAAAACCCAGTCGAGGGTGGTCGGACAACGAAGAAGGCGCCGACGCCATCTGCTGGCAGCACCCGCCAACCAGGCCCCCCTCAACGTAACACAGTAGGAAATAGTGATATGGCTTCTGAAATCTCCCAAGTGCGCGAAATCAACGGCTTCATCGGTGGCTGCCTCGTCGACATCGACTCGGGCATGACGCTCGCGACGGAAGGCGGCGGCGCCGAACTCGACCTCGAAGCGGCCGCTGCGATGAACGCCGACTTCGTGAAGGCCAAGCTCGCCACCATGCAGGCGCTCGGCCTCAAGACCAACATCGAGGACATCCTGATCACCCTCGGCACGCAGATCCACCTGATCCGTCCGCTGACGAAGAACCAGAAGGTCTTCATCTACGTGGCGCTCGACCGCAAGGCCGCGAACCTGGGCCGGGCCCGGATGCAGATGCAGGAGATCGAGTCGACCCTGAAGTGATCCTTCGGTGATCGTCAGGCTTCGATTTCAGCCTTTCAGACGCCCTGGCCCAACGGCTGGGGCGTCTTGCTGTCTGGCCTGCGTCGGCCCGGCCGGACAGGCGCGGCCATGACCGGGCGGGGTGGTCAGCGTGTCATCGTGTCGGCCTATCGCGGGCCGCGCGGCTTTGAATGGGCCATCCCCGGCGCCCTTGGCGGTGCCCCGCGTCCCGGCATCGTGCGCCCGCTCGCCTCGGACCTCGAGGCGCTCGAGCGGGTCGGGACAACCGTTCTTGTGACGCTGACCGAAGAGTGGACACCCCCGGTCGACGCCCTCCGCGAAAGCGGCATCCTGAGCCTTTACCTGCCCATCCCGGACATGGATGTGCCGGGCCTCGACGCGGCGCTCAAGCTGGTCGACGAGGTCGAGGACCGGATCGCCGAGAACGGCACTGCCGTCTACCATTGCCGTGGCGGCCGCGGCCGGACCGGAACGCTGATCGCCTGCCATTTCGTTCGCCGCGGCATGACCGGCGACGATGCCATCGCCGTGACACGGCGCTGCAATCCCAAATGGATCGAAACAGACGGACAGCTTGAATTCGTGCGTGCCTTCCATGAAAGGCTGAGCGCATGAGCGCACCACGACCAAATTGCGCGGGGTCCGGTCCTTTTCCGGACAGCGCGGCAATTTACCAATACGTGAGCGATCCGCACTTGCCGACCGGCATGGTTGCGCGCCAACATGAGGATCGCGGAACAAGCCACGGGCGGAATGCGCCATTACGGCACGCCGGCCGCCGCATTCGGTCAAATGATTTGGAGAGGTACGATGTCACTCAAGGCGGCACTTTCTGAGGCGATCAACAATATTCCCGAATGCCTGGCGGCCGGTTATGTCGACATGGCGTCTGGAATGCTGCTCGGCGTCCAGACCGTCGACTCGCATCCGCAGGAGGTTCTCGAAACGGTGGCCGCCGCGACCGCAGACCTGTTTCAGGGCAAGACGGTCGTGATGATCGAGGACATGTTCAAGCGCCAGCGCGGTCAGGAAGACGATAAGCGGCACTATTTCCACGAGATCATCGTCTTTTCCGAACATCTGCTGCATGTCTTCCTGCGGTCGAAGAAGCACGAGGATCACGTGCTGGCCATCGTCTGCCGCAAGAGCGCGAGCATCGGCATGGTCCTGACCAAGTCGCGGCAGTCGCTCGACGGGGTGTCGGCGGCGATCTGACGGAGGCGAAGGGGTGACGACGACCGTCCTCACACTTTCCCGGCTCAGTGCCGGATATGGCGCGCGGACGGTGCTCGAGGACGTGTCCCTGTCGGTCGAGGACCGGGCGCTGACCGTCCTGGCCGGGGCGGTCGGGGTCGGAAAGTCGCTCCTTCTGTCGGTCCTGTCGGGCACCGCGCGCGGCTGGACCGAGTGGCGGACGGCCGAGCTTGGCGGCGCACCGCTGGGCGGCGGGCACTGGGTGCCGGTCCTCGGTCAGATGGCGCTGCGTCTGCCGGCCGCGCAACGGATCGAGGCGATCGGCGATTTCCTGAACAGCCGGGGCGATCTCTTCTGCCTCGACGAGCCGACGGCGGGCCTGAACGACGTCGAGGAACAGGCGGTCATGGCGGTGGTCGCCGAGGCGGCCTGGACCCGCGCGATCCTGATCGTCACCCACGACCTCAGATCGGTCGAGGACGCGGCATCGAGTGTCGCGGTCCTTTCCTCGGGCCGGATCACCGAGCAGACGCCGGGGCCGGCCTTTTTCGCCGGGCCGGTTTCCGAGGCCGGCCGATCGCTTCTGGCCACCGGCAGCAGCGGCGCGCCGTCGGCCTCGGCTCCCGTTCACACGCTCGCCCCGGAGCACCGGCCCTTCCCCGCCACGATCCCGATGGCGCCGCGCGCCCGAAGCGCCGGATCGGTCGACTGGATCATCGAAGGGCAACTCGGCATCGCCGACCGGCGCGCCGGGATGCCGTATCCGGCGAGGCTGCCCGAAATCGGCGTGGTGATCGATCTCGACGACACGCATGGGACACCGGGTTCCGGGACCGAGCGGGCGGTGATGCCGTGGAGCGCGCGGCGCGCGGATGCGGCGGCACGGCTCGACGCCATCTGCGCCGCCTGCCGTGCGGCGATGGCGCGCGGGCGCTCCGTGGTGCTGCGCTCGGGCTGGGACGATGCCGCGGCGATGGTGGTCGCTGCCACCGTCCTGGTCGCCGAGGGCGCGAGTGCGTGCGACGCGGTCGAGGCAGTGGCGCACCGGACGCGCGGCCCCCAGATGACACTGAAGGAAGAACAGGCGGTCTGGGATTTCGAACTGAGGTACGACCTCAGACGCGAGGACGAGCGGCGCGCCGCGCAGGAAGCGTGAGGGACATTGCATTCCCGCGCGGGACCGGCAGAGTGGGTCCATGTTGCGCCTTGCCCTCATCGCGACCCTGTGGGTCACCGCCTGCACCGGAGAGACCGTGAGCGAACCGGGAACATTCAGCGGGACCTGGATCCTGGAAGAGATCGACGGCACGCCGTTTGCCGCCCGCGCGTCACTGACCTTTCCCGGGGACGGGTCTCTGCACGGCCGGGCGCCCTGCAACTCGTTCGGCGGCAGCCTTGCGGCGGACTATCCGGACTTCGGGCTGGGCGGGATCCGCATCACCCGCAGCATGTGCGCCGACATCGCAGCCGAACGTGAGTTCCTCGGCGCGCTCGGCGCGATGGAGACGGCCGAGATTTCCGGCGACAAGATGGTGCTGAGTTCCGGCTCGCGCCGGATGGTTTTCCGCGCCGGTCAGCCCTGACGCCTAAACGCCTCGGCAAAGCGGGTGCGGGCCGGCGGCAGCGGCCGGTCGCCCAGCGCCGGGGCGAGCCACTTTTCCAGGAAATGTCCGGTGGTCCTGAGCCCCTCGGCGACGCCGCCGGTGCCCTGGCGCAGCGCCTCGGGCAAGGGCAGCAGCCGGTCGGCCCAAGCGCCCGCCCCCGCCCGGCTGACCGCGCCGCCCGAGCGGGGCGAGACGTAGATCAGCTCGTCCGTCGCGCCGGTCGCGGCGCAGCGGGTGAGGTCAAGACCGAACCCGAGTTCTTCGAGGAGCGCCAGTTCCCAGCGCAGGTAGTCGCCGGGCCAGCCCGCGTCCGTCGCGAAGGCGTCGAAGAGGGCGAGGGTCCGGGCATAAAGTGCCGGATGCGGCTCGCGCTCGGGGAGCGCGAATGAGAGGAGCGCCGCCGCCGAGCCGAGCGCGGCAAGCGCCAGCCGGTCGGACATCAGCGCGGCGGCGCGGGCGCGGACCGGCTCGACCGTGAAGCTGCCGATATGCTCGTCCAGCCGGGCGCGCCAGGTGACGTCGAGCTGCGCGCCGGGCTGGAGGATCGGCGCGATCTTGCGGCTGGTGCCACCGCGGACGACGCCCGCGTGACGGCCATGCGCGGCGGTAAAGACCTCAATGATCGCCGAGGTCTCGCCGTGCTGCCGGGTGCTGAGAAGCATGCCTTCGTCGCGCCATTCCATGCGCCATTGTCCCGCGCGCACCGCGCGCCCGCAAGCGGGGTCATGGTGTTTCGATATCGACCCAGACGAGCTTGTGCGGCGAGGCTTCGGCGGCGGCTTCGGCAAGCGGCTCGCCCGCGGCCGGCCAGAAGACGCCGGCGCCCGTGACCGTCAGGTCCGCCGAGGGAAGAACGTAATCGACGCGCAGGTTGCCCGGATTGCCGTCGGCCCAGTCGGCGGTGTCCTCGCCAGGCGGTCCGGCATGATCCGCATCCGCGGCCGCCGCGCCGCCCGAACTGGCGGGATGCGGATCGGCGACGGCGGGATGCGAGAGGAGATCGTTGATTGCCGAGTGGATGCCGTCGCCGTCCACGGGATCGATGTTGGCGTCGCCCAGGATGACGAAAGGTGCGTCCGGCGGCGCGGCGTCGAGGCGGCCGTCCAGAAGCGCGGTCCAGAACACCGTCTCGTCATGGCTGCGCCGGCCGTTCCGGTCTTCCGGGCCGTCGAAGACCGGAGGCGATCCGTACCAGGCAAGAAGCGTCAGCCGTCCGCCGCCCGGGAGCACGACCGGCACCGCCCAATGGCCGGTGGTCGAGAGGCGCTGCACGGCGAGCGCCTCGTCCGACGGGAACGGCTTGCCCCCGACCTCGGGCAGAAGCGCACCGGGAAGGTCGCGCCAGAGCAGGGCGGAAAAGTCGCGCACCTCGCCCTCGGCGATGGGCAGGCGCGACAGCACCGCCATCCCGCCCTGCCCGGCGAACCGCCCGAACCCCTGCGCGTCGCCCGGTCCCCCGATCCGTCCGTCACCGTCCAGATCAAGGCCCGTGGCCATGCCGGTATTGGGGCGCAGCGCGAAGAGATGCGGGTAGTCTGCGCCGCTGTCGGCAAGGATGCCGGCAAAGGCGGAAAGCGCCGCAAGCTGACGGTCGTAGTCGAACCCGGTGATCACGAGGACATCGGGCGAGACCTCGGCGATGACATCCGCCACGGCGATGATCTGCGCGTCGTCGCCCTTCTCGATCGCGGCGAGAAGGAGCCCCGGCCCGCGCCGGGCGAGATCGACATTGTAGGTGGCCACCCGGAGCGTCTCGGCCCCGACCGGACCGGCGAGCAAAAGCGACAGAAGGAGTGCGCGGATCAGGCCGCCACCAGCGCGGCGTTCGCCTTCTCGCTGCGGCGGCGGCGTTCGGCGATCATCTCGGAGACCCTGCGCATGGCGATGCCGCGCATGAACATGCTGGCGGGCAGGAAGGCCCAGGCCGCGACGGTCCAGATCAGCGAATGATGCGAGCCCATGTCGATCGGCTTGAAGACGTGCGAGACGCCCCAGATCGAGATCGGGATGACGTAGGCGAGGAAGACGCCGATCGCCACGTTGGCGATGGCGTCGCGATTCAGCCGGCCGACGACGTCGGCACTGGCCGAGGGATCGAAGGTCGGAAGGTTGACCCAGACGTTGAACCCCTTCAGCCCCTTCGGCCAGCGGGTGATCGACAGCATGATCACGAAGAAGGCCAGCGACAGGAGCGAGATCAGGAAAGCGAGCGCCGCGGTCGCCTTGACCAGCGCGATCTGACCGGCCGACGCGTCGGCGGCCATCAGGAAGCTCATCATCCTGAGCGGGCTGAGCGGGAAGTCGAGCACGTTGCCGATGAGCACGCCCACTGCCTCGACGAAGATCGAGAGCTGGTTCGGGAAATACTGGCCGCGGCAGATCGTGGCGATCAGCACCACAGTCAGGAAGAGCGAGAGGAAGCGGACGCGGTTGAAGGGCGGCGCGTCGCGGAACTCGACGATCGAGGGATAGCTCGCCGAATATTCGATGGTGGTCAGGACGGCGGCGAAGATCGCAACCAGCGCGACGATCTGCGCGGTGTCTGCGGCGACCGAGGGGAGGATCAGGGCCGGGATCATCACCATGACGGCGACGAGGATGCCGCGCACCGCAGCGCTCGCGAACCGGCTCAGCATCCTGCCATCCCCGTCCTTTCGGACGCCCTTTCCGTCTGTCCCCGTACGCTCAGCACGCCCTGTGCCTCATCCGATCCACTCCGGGCATTCGGCCGCCATAATACTGCCGTAATATTGCCCAGATCTACACCGCTCTACAACACTAACTATTGGTAAACTAAAGGAAACAGACCATTTCACGGTAAGACTGTCGCGCCATTGCATCAATGTCGGGACAAAAATGTGACTGCCCACAGAGGGCAGTCCAAGCCGTTGTGAGGAAACGACAATCAGGCCCAGGGACGTTCCGCCGAGGCACGCTTTTCGAAGGCCGAGATCGCGGTTTCCTTGGCCATCGTCAGGCCGATGTCATCAAGACCGTTCAGGAGGCAGTGCTTCTTGAACGAATCTATCTCGAAGCCATAGGCCGTGCCGTCCGAGCCGGTCACCGTCTGCGCCTCGAGGTCGACGGTGATCCGCGCGTTCGAGCCTTTCCGGGCGTCATCCATCAGCGCCTCGACCGCCTCGGGCGGCAGGACGACCGGCAGGATGCCGTTCTTGAAGCAGTTGTTGTAGAAGATGTCGGCGAAGCTGGTTGAGATCACGCAGCGGATGCCGAAATCCAGAAGCGCCCAGGGCGCGTGCTCGCGGCTCGACCCGCAGCCGAAGTTGTCGCCCGCCACGATGATCTCGGCATTGCGGTAGGCCGGCTGGTTCAGGACGAAATCCGGGATCTCGTTGCCGTCCTGATCAAAGCGCATCTCGTCAAACAGGTTCTTGCCCAGGCCCGACCGCTGGATCGTCTTCAGGAACTGCTTGGGAATGATCATGTCGGTGTCGATATTCACGAGCGGCATCGGCGCCGCGACTCCGGTGAGCGTTGTGAACTTGTCCATGATCTGTCTCCTTCGGGAACGGGACGATTAAGCACGGAGGACGCTTCCGTGCAAGCGCACCCTCGCCTCTTCCGGGGTTCGGGAGTAAGGGCGGAGGATGTTCGGATTTCTGATCGAGAACCGCCGCTGGCTGGCGACGGGGCTTCTGCTGACCTTCGCCTCGAGCTTCGGGCAGACCTGGTTCATTTCGCTCTTCGCGGGCGAGATCAAGGGCGCCTATGCGCTCAGCGACGGCCAATGGGGCGCGCTCTATACCATCGCGACGCTGTCGTCGGCGGCGCTCCTCCTCATGCGCGGCTCGCTCGCCGACACGGTGGCCTTGTCGCGGCTGGCGCCCATTGTCGCGCTTCTCTTCGCCGGGGCGGCGGGGCTGATGGCACTGGGCCAGTCGGTCTGGCTTCTCGGGGTCGGGGTGTTCCTGCTGCGCTTCTGCGGGCAGGGCATGTTCACCCATATCTCGGTCACCGCGATGGGCCGCTGGTTCGTGGCGACACGCGGTCGGGCGGTGTCGATCACCAGCCTTGGCTTTCCCCTGGGCGAGGCTCTGCTGCCATTCCCGGCGGTCCTGCTGATCGGCTGGCTGGGCTGGCGCGGCGGATGGGGCGTGGTCGCCGGCATCATCGCGCTGATCGTCGCGCCGCTTCTCTTCTGGCTTCTGCGCGAGGACCGCGACCCGTCCGGCCGTGCCCGCGCGAGCGGCAGTCCGGGACTTGGCGGACGGCACTGGACGCGGGGCGACGTGTTCGGCCACTGGCTCTTCTTCGCGCTGGTCCCGATCCTGCTGACCCCCGGCTTCATCGGCACGGTCGTCTTCTTCCACCAGGTCCACGTGGCCGAGGTGAAAGGATGGGAACTGGCGCAGATGGCGCCGGCCTACCCGGCCTATGCCGCTGTCACGATCACGACCGGACTTTGCGCCGGCTGGGCCTGCGACCGGTTCACGCCGGTCCGCCTGCTGCCCTTCATCCTGATCCCGATGGGAGTGGCGATGCTGCTTCTCGGCTCGGTCAACGCGGTCTGGGGCTGGATCGGGATCCTCGCGATCATGGCGATGACACAGGGCATGGCGAGCGCCTTCTGGGGCGCGTTCCTGCCGTGGGTCTACGGGACGGATCATCTCGGTTCGGTCCGGGCGCTGACGGTTGCGATCATGGTGGTGTCGACGGCGATCGGACCGGGGCTGACCGGGCTTGCCATCGACCTGGGCGTGAACTTCCCCGACCAGGGGCTGGTGCTGGGACTGTGGTGCATGGTGCTGACGCCCTATGCCTGGGTCATCCACAGGAAGGTGGTGGGCGAGGCGCGGACCGAGTTCGAAGAGGGCGCCGCGCCCTGATCATATGTTGGCCCGGGCGTCCAGCCCGGGCCGCGCCCGACCCTTCGGGCGGGAGGGCGCTTGTCTGCGCCGCACACCGATCAGCCGTCCGACGCGGTGTCACCATAAAGCGCCCGGCCGTCGCCGTTGCGAACGCCCTCCCAGGGTCGGCCGCAGCCCTCCGCACTTCGCTCCGACTACATCATCTCCCGCACGTCCGTCAGGTGGCCGGTGATCGCCGCCGCCGCCGCCATCTGGGGCGACATCAGGTGCGTGCGTCCGCCGCGGCCCTGCCGTCCCTCGAAGTTGCGGTTGGACGTCGCCGCGCAGCGCTCGCCGGGGGCGAGCTGGTCGGGGTTCATCGCAAGGCACATCGAGCACCCGGCGAGACGCCATTCGAAGCCGGCCTCCTTGAAGATGTCGGCGAGGCCTTCCTCTTCCGCCTGCGCCCGGACGAGGCCCGAGCCGGGGACGACCATGGCGCGCATCCCGTCCTTGATCTTCTTGCCCTTCAGCACGGCCGCCGCCGCGCGCAGATCCTCGATCCGGCCGTTGGTGCAGGAGCCGATGAAGACGGTGTCGATGGCGATCTCGCTGAGCTTCTGACCCGGGGTCAGGCCCATATATTCGAGCGAGCGTTTCGCCGCCTCGACCTTGCCGCCGGTGAAGGAGGCCGGGTCCGGCACGACATCGGTGATCGGCAGCACGTCCTCGGGCGAGGTGCCCCAGGTGACGACCGGGGCGATATCCTCGCCACGGATGGTGACGACCTTGTCGAAATGCGCGCCCTCGTCGGTGTAGAGCTTCTTCCACCAGGCGAGCGCCGCCTCCCAGGCCGCGCCCTTGGGCGCGTGCGGACGGCCCATGACATACTGATAGGTCTTCTCGTCGGGCGCGATCAGGCCGGCACGGGCGCCGCCTTCGATCGCCATGTTGCAGACCGTCATGCGGCCTTCCATCGACAGCTCGCGGATCGCCTGCCCGCAATATTCGATGACGTGGCCGGTGCCGCCGGCGGTGCCGGTCTTGCCGATGACGCTGAGCGTGATGTCCTTCGCCGTCACACCGGGACGCAGCGAGCCGGTGATCTCGACCTTCATGTTCTTCGACTTCTTCTGGATCAGCGTCTGCGTCGCCAGGACGTGCTCGACCTCGGAGGTTCCGATGCCATGCGCCAGCGCGCCGAAGGCGCCGTGCGTCGCGGTATGGCTGTCGCCGCAGACGACGGTCATGCCCGGCAGCGTCCAGCCCTGCTCGGGCCCAACGATGTGGACGATGCCCTGGCGGACGTCCGAGACCGGATAGTAGTGGATGCCGAAGTCCTTGGCGTTCTTGTCGAGCGCGGCAACCTGAATGCGGCTTTCCTCGGGCATCTGCGCCGGGTTCTCGCGGCCCGCCGTCGTCGGCACGTTGTGGTCGGGCACGGCGATCGTCTTCTCGGGCGCGCGCACCTTGCGGTTCGACATGCGCAGACCTTCGAAGGCCTGCGGCGAGGTCACCTCGTGCACGAGGTGGCGGTCGATGTAGAGCAGGCACGTGCCGTCGTCGGCTTCGTCGACGACGTGCGCATCCCAGATCTTGTCGTAGAGCGTTTTGGGGGCGGTCATTTTTCGGGTCCTCTCCCGTGCGTTTTCGATTGGCGTGAACGGATGTGCGAAAGGCGCCGGATCAGATCCGCGCGAGGTCCGTCTTCGTCGCGCCAAAGAACCGCCAGGGAAGGCGCGCGCGATCGTCCATGTCGAAAACCCGTGTCATGCGTCGTCAGATACTCCCTCGCCGATGTTGTCGCAAGTCGGAGACCGGTCGCGGAGCGGTGGAAAAAAGTGTGCCCCATTTTGCACACCGAGCGATTGAATGCGCATAATGTAGGACCGTTCACAAAATCTATGCAGTTACATAAAAAATGTGTATATGCTCGACCCGTTCTCGGAACGGAGGTGAGTTACGTGGGAACGAAACCTGTGAGTAAGACCGCGAAGAAGCCGGCGGCGAAGAAGCCGGCTGCCAAGACGGTGAAGAAGACGGCGGCCAAGTCGGTGGCGGCGAAAGCTGCGACCACGAAGACCGCCACGAAGAAGCCCGCGGCCGCCAAGAAGCCGGCCGCGAAGAAACCGGCGGCAAAACCCGCAGCGGCGAAGAAGCCCGCAGCGGCGAAAAAGCCGGCGGCGGCCAAGAAGCCTGCTGCAGCCAAGAAGCCCGCAGCGAAGAAGCCGGCCGCGAAGGCCGCTGCCAAACCGGCAGCCGCGAAGAAGCCGGCTGCCAAGAAGGCTGCGGTGAAGAAGCCCGCGGCGAAGGCCGCTGCCAAGCCGGCAGCTGCCAAGAAGCCCGCGGCGAAGAAACCGGCAGCCAAGAAACCGGCAGCCAAGAAACCGGCGCCGGCCGCTTCGGCCGCGAAGACCGCAGCGAAGGCGACCAAGAAGCCGGCTGCGAAAAAGCCTGCGGCCAAGAAGCCTGCGGCGAAGAAGTAAGCAGACAGAACTCAATGGGCGGCGGGCACCGAAAGGTTCCCCCGCCCATTTCTATTTCCGGGTGTGGCTCAGGCGCCGAAGTGCTTGAGGATCACCGCCCAGCCGATCGGATCCTTGCCGTAGCTGATGCGCCCGGGGTCGGCATCCACCTCGTCGGGATCCCTCGTCACCGCATGGTAGTACTGGGTCACGTCCGGCCCGACGCGGCGCAACTCGTGCGGCAGCGCGTTGCCGATCACCTTCAGGTACTGTTCGGGGTGGATCATGCTCAGGGGCGTCTCGGTCGGCGCGTGGCCCTTGGCGACCAGCGTCTCGGCCGGCGCTCCGCGCGCGAAGACGAGCAGGTTCTGGCGGTAGAAGGACCGCACCGAACCGTCGTGCCAGAAGCGTGTGCGCAGGATGTCGAAACATTGGTAGCCGTGCTTGCCGAAACGCCGGTTCCAGTACTCGATCCAGTTCTCGTTCAGATGGCCGATGCCGCCCTGGTAGGGCACCGCCGCCGAGAAGAGCACAAGGTCCGACGTCGCCGCGATGTTGGCGACGAACTGGCCGGCGCGCTCGGTCTCGATATGCTCGGCGACCTCGGTCGAGACGGCGAGGTCGTAACGCCGGTCGAACGCCATCGGCGCGCCGAGGTCGGCGGGCGTGAAGCAGTCGGCCGGGATATGGAGCCGGTCGGTCGGCGTGCCCGGAATGTCGTAGCCGCGGATGTCCTTGGCGCCATGTCGCATCGCCGTGGCAAGCCAGAGGCCACGCCCGGTACCGAAGTCGACGGCCGAGCGGATCGGAACCAGGTCCGTCAGGAAGCCGATGATCTTCGCCGCGCTCAGGTCGGTCGTGTTGAAATAGGCCATCGCCGCGTCGGCCATCTTGTTCGGGCCGGACATGTATTGCGGCGACCAGTCCTTGGTATCGTCACTCATAACCGCTCCTCGGGTCAGTGCCGGAAGGATAAGGCCTTGACCGCCAAGGGCCAGCGCAAAGTCCGGTCAGGCTGAACGTGGCTCGATCAGGTCCCAGCGGTTGCCGAAGGGATCGCGGAAGACGGCGACGGTGCCGTAGTCCTCGTGCCGCGGCGCTTCCTCGAAGGTGCCGCCCGCCGCCTCGACCAGCGCGGCGTCCCGGGCGAAGTCGTCGGTGGTCAGGAAAAAGCCGACCCGCCCTCCGGCCTGCCGGCCGATCGCGTCGCGCTGACCGTCCACCGCCCGGGCGATCAGGATACGGCTGCCGCCGCCGGGCGGCTCGAGCGTGACCCAGCGCTTGCCGCCGCCCCGGTCCGCGTCTTCGGCAAGCCGGAAGCCGATACCGGTGAAGAAGGTGATGCCATCCTCGTAGTCCGGCACAAGGATCGCGATCATGTCGAGCCGCATGGGTCCCTCTCTTGCCACAGCGCAGACGCGCCGCATATGGTTTAGCGAAGGGAGGGTGGATGGAAACGGAAATCGCGAGCCTTTCCGACGAGATCCTGTCTCTGTGGCAGAGCGTGCTGATCTGGCTGCAGAGTTTCTGGCGGCCCACGCAGTTGTGGCAGGTGGCGACGATGGTCGCCATCGCGGCAGCCGCCTGGTGGCTGACCCGGTTCCTCGGTCCGAAGATCCACGCCTGGATGCGCACGCTCGAGGGCCGGCCGAAGTGGCAGCTCAGGACGCTGGTCGTCCTTCACCGCCGACTGAACCTGATCTTCTTCGTGATGATGATGTGGTTCGCCACCGGGATCGTGCGGTCCTACACGAACTTCTCCTCGCGCAGCAATCTGCTGGCCCTGGTCGCCACCATTGCGACCGCGTGGCTGATGGTCAGCCTGGCGGCACGGTTCGTGCGCAACCCGCTTCTCAGGCGGGTCGTGACCTGGGGCCTGTGGATCTATGTCACCCTCTATTACCTCGGCCTGGTCGAGGCGACCTCGGAGTTCCTGAACGGCGTCGCGATCCAGTTCGGCGAGTTCCGGCTGACGCTTCTGGCGATCATCAAGGCGGCGGTCGTGACAGGCCTTCTCTTCACCGGCGCCCGGGTTCTCTCGCAGACCGCCTCGGCCCGCATCCGCGACAACGAGGACATCTCGCCCTCGATGCGGGTTCTGGTGGTCAAGGTGATGCAGGTAGCACTCTATGGCGCGGCCTTCTTCATCGGGCTGAAGGCGGTGGGCTTCGACCTCACCGGACTTGCGTTCCTTTCGGGTGCCATCGGCGTCGGCCTCGGCTTTGGCCTTCAGAAGGTGGTGTCGAACCTCGTCTCGGGCGTCATCATCCTGCTCGACAAGTCGATCAAGCCGGGCGACGTCATTTCGCTCGGCGACACGTTCGGCTGGATCAACGCGCTTGGCGCGCGCTACGTCTCGGTCGTCACGCGGGACGGCAAGGAATACCTGATCCCGAACGAGGACCTGATCACCAACCAGGTGGTGAACTGGTCGCATTCGAACGAGTTCGTCCGGCTCGACATCTATTTCGGTACCGCTTACGGCAACGACCCGCACCTGGTGCGCAAGATCGCCATCGACGCGGCGGCGTCGGTCAAGCGCGTCCTCAGCTTCCGCCCGCCGGTCTGCCACATCGTCGGCTTCGGCGACTCGTCGGTCGACTACATCCTGCGGTTCTGGATCCGCGATCCGACCGAGGGGCTGACCAACATCCGCGGCAACGTCTACTTGGCGCTCTGGGATGCGTTCAAGGAGAACGACATCCAGATTCCATTCCCGCAGCGTGAGGTCCGGGTGCTGGAGGGCTCGCAGATCGAGGCGGTCGAGAAACAGCCCGCCCCGAAGCCGCGCGCGAAGAAGCCGCCGCCCACGGAATGAACTGGTTTCAGGATCTGACCGGGCTGGATAGCGACGATCCCGGGACCGTTCGTGCGCGCATCGCTGTCGAGGGCCGGACGCTGATCTGCCCGAACGGACGCCGCCTTTCGGCGGGGCGTCTCGAGATGCCCTCGCTCGCCGATCTGCGCCGGAGCGCCATCCCCGATCGCGGCCCGACGCGGGTGCGCGAGGTGGTGGCGGATGTGCAGGACCTGCACCGCGATCCGGCGAATGAAGGGGCCGTGTTCCAGGTTGCCTCGCAGTTCAATCTTCTGGAGATGGCCAGTCCCGAGGTGACGCCCGACGACGGTATCGCCCGCTATGCGGGCGATCCGACACAGGGTCCGGCCTGCGCCATCGCCTGCGGCGCGGGAACGTTGTGGCGCAACTATTTCGCTTCGGTCGGCGGAGGGGTCGGTCAGTCGGCGGACCGCCAGATCGACACGCTGGCCGATCTGGGTGCGGCACTGGGCAACGACGGGACGCGATTCTGGGAGATGCGGAACGGCTATGCGCTGGCGACGGCGGAGGGGCTGGGCGAGATCGCCGCGCTGGGACAGTCTCGGCGGGCAGAGCTTGCGGCGCTTCTCCGTGTCGGCGTGCAGGCAGAAACCGAGGTGACCCTGCCCGGCGCCGGTCATCACGTGACGCAGGTCTATTGCAGCGCCCTTCCTGTCGCCTACGGCGCGCCACCAGCAGGTTCGTGGGAGGCGTTTGCCCGGCTGATCCTCGACGCGGCCTACGAGGCGACCTTCCATGTCGCGGCCGGACGCGGTGGCCGGCTGTTCCTCACCCGCCTCGGCGGCGGCGTGTTCGGCAATCGGCCCGAGTGGATCTCGGACGCGATCCGCCGCGCGCTCGGCCTCTTTGCCGGGGCCGGGCTCGACGTCGCGCTGGTCAGCTACGGACGGTCAGACCCGAACTCGGCCGCCATCGCGGCAGGGGCACTTGCGGGGAACTTCTGAAACTTCTTGCCTGTGCCGCCGTGCCCGGCAATGATCGGATGAAGCCGGGCGATGGCGTCGCCTCTGGACTTGTGCCGAAGGCTTGCGGGGAGTTTCCCGTGACCGTCCTGTACGCCGGGACCCCTAGTCGGAGGTCCGGATGGATCGACCCGAAAGTTACAAGTTCCACAACGGCGCCAAGGCGCCCCTGCCGTTCGCGGGCGAAGAGTACGAAGCGCGGCTTTCGGGTCTGAGATCCCAGATGGAGAAGGAGGGCGTCGAGGTCGCGGTCCTGACCTCGATGCACAACGTCGCCTACTACTCGGGCTTTCTCTATTGCTCGTTCGGCCGGCCCTACGCGCTGGTCGTGAACGCGACCGATGCGGTGACGATCTCGGCAGGGATCGATGCCGGCCAACCCTGGCGGCGCGGGCACTGGGACAACCTTACCTACACCGACTGGGCGCGCGACAACTATTGGCGCGCGGTGCTGAAGGTGGCCGGTGAGGGGCGGAAGGTCGGGATCGAGGGCGATCACCTGACTCTGGTCCAGACGTCGAAACTGAAGACCTTCCTGGCGCCGGCCGAAATCACCGACATCTCGGGCGTCACCATGCGCCAGCGGATGAGGAAATCCCCCGCCGAGATCGAACTGATCCGCGCCGGCGCGGCGGTCGCCGATGTCGGCGGTTACGCGATCCGCGACGCGGTCAAGCTGGGCACCCGCGAGATCGACGTCGCCATGGCCGGGCGCGACGCGATGGAGATGGAGATCGCCAAGCGCTTCCCCGATGCCGAGTATCGCGACACTTGGGTCTGGTTCCAGTCAGGGCTGAACACCGACGGCGCGCACAATCCGGTCACCGGGCGCAAGCTGAAGGTGGGCGACATCCTCAGCCTGAACGCCTTCCCCATGATCTCGGGCTATTACACCGCGCTCGAGCGGACGATGTTCGTCCGCAAGGTCGACAAGGCCAGCCTGACCGTGTGGGAAGCCAATGTCGCCGCGCACGAGTACGGGATGAGCCTGCTGAAGCCGGGCATTTCCTGCTCCGAGGTGGCGACCAAAATCAACGCCTTCCTCGGCGATCTTCTCCAGTACCGTACCTTCGGCTACGGCCATTCCTTCGGCCTTCTGAGCCACTATTACGGCCGCGAGGCGGGGCTGGAGCTGCGCGAGGACATCGACACGGTGCTGGCGCCCGGCATGGTCGTCTCGATGGAGCCGATGCTGACCATCCCCGATGGCCAGCCTGGCGCCGGCGGATACCGCGAGCACGACATCCTGATCATCACCGAGGACGGCAACGAGAACATCACCGGCTATCCCTACGGGCCGGCGTTCAACGTGGTGGGCTAGGCACCCGCTCCCGCGCCGTTCGTATACTTGCCGGACCCATTTTGAACCTCCGCCGCGCGCAGGACGACACAGTCGCTGTCGTCGCGAACTTTCTCGCGCAATCGGTGGAGGTAGAGATGGCCAACTTCTTTGGCACCCCTTTCAACGACTTCATCTACGGAACGCCGCACAGCGACATGATTTCGGGAGGTACCGGCAACGACACGCTCATCGGGCAGGATGGCTCGGATCACATTTCGGGCGGCGAGCATGACGACGTCATCTACGGCGGCGCGGGCATCGATGTGCTCTACGGTGACAACGGTTTCGACCAGATCTACGGGGGCGACGACGCCGACTACATTCGCGGTGGCGGCGACGATGACACGTTGTCCGGTGGCGATGGCAACGACACCCTGGTCGGCGATGCCGGCAACGACCTGATCTACGGTGGTGACGGCGACGACTCGCTGATTGGAGACGTCGGGTTCGACACGATGTCGGGCGGCGCAGGCGCGGACACGATGATTGGCGGGGTCCTGCCGGCCTGGGTGGATTATGACGGTTCGCCCCAGGGCGTCTACGTGAACATGATCACCGGCCTGAACTACGGCGGCCATGCCCAGGGCGATGTACTGGTGAACATACGCAACATCGAAGGGTCGTCCTATGACGATACGCTGGTGGGAAATGGTGCTGACAATGCCATCAACGGCGGCTACGGCGACGATTTCATCAATGGCGGCGGCGGCAACGACCACGTCTCGGGCGATTTCGGCGATGACCGTGTCTATGGCGGCGACGGCAATGACTGGATCTGGGGCGGCGATGGCGACGACACGCTGAACGGCGGACAAGGGAATGATCGGCTGGCTCCCGGCGGCGGCAGCAACCATGTTGTCGGCGGTTCCGGGCGCGACATCCTTGTTCTCGAGGACGGCGGGATGGCCACAGGCTTTCGGGTCGATCTGAGGATCGGCACGGCGACACAGATCGACGGCACCTCGATGACCGTCACGACGCTGCACGGGATCGAGGATGTCCAGGGCAGCGGCAAGGACGACACGATCAACGGCAATGACGGTGACAACCGGCTTTATGGCGGCGAGGGTCACGATTACCTCTTCGGCGCCGGCGGCGACGACTTCCTGACCGGCGGAGGCGGCTCGAACCACCTGTCCGGCGGATCCGGTGACGATACGCTCAGGCACAGCTACGGTGACGGCATCTCGTTCATGCGCGGTGGTTCCGGTGCCGACCACTTCGAGTTCCTCCTCGACGGTCCGCGTGCGACGAATCTCTTCGTCGGACGGATCCACGACTACAATCGCGAGGAGGGCGACACGATCACCCTGGCCCACGGCACGGTCGACCTGACGTTCGTCGAGGACGGGTTCACCGGTACGGGAAGACCCGAGGTGCTGATCGATCCCGACTTCAAGGGCCGGACCCACATCATCATCGACAAGGACGGGGACGGCGTTGGCGACTGGCGGATCGAGGTCGATGTCGTCGAGGGGCAGGCGCCCCTGGGCCAGGACGACCTCATTCTCTGACCCGAGGGTGATTTGCCGAAAGAGCCGTACATGCTAAGTCAAACCGCTGGAACAGAATCGGCGGTTTGACATGCTTTTTTCGACGATGCGGGCGTTTTGCGCCGTTCTTCTTGTGGCAAGCCTTGCGGCCTGCGGCGCCAAGACCGGCGTGACGCGGGGCGAGGTGCCGGGCTACGGCACCCTGCACGACGGCGAATACACCCTGCCCGCGGTCGACCCGCAGTATCTCGAGGAACCGAACCGCCGCGCGCTGGTCCCCTACGTCCACCCCGATGCACCGGGCACCATCGTCGTCGATCCCTTCGCGAAGTTCCTGTTCTACGTGCTGCCCGACGGACAGGCGATGCGCTATCCGATCGCGGTGGGACGCGAGGGCAAGGGGTTCCGCGGCACCGCCACGGTCGGTCGCAAGGAGGCCTGGCCGGGCTGGCAGCCGACCGCCAACATGCTGAGGACCGAACCCGAGGTCTACCGCCCCTTCGCGCGCGGCATTCCTGGCGGCGTCGCCAGCCCCCTCGGCGCTCGGGCGCTCTATCTCTATCGCGGCGGCAAGGACAGCCACTACCGGATCCACGGCACCAACGATATGGGCTCGATCGGCAACTCGGGCTCGGCCGGCTGCATCCGGCTCTTCAACCATGACATCATCGACCTCTTCAACCGGGTCGGGGTCGGCGCTCCGGTGCGGGTGAGGACGCTCGAGGAATCGATCCATTACGAAGGCGAAGCGGTCGCGCATCGCGGGGTCGAGCTGCCGCCCAAGGTGGTCGATCCGAACGTCATCTACGATGCCGTCCGCGCCGACGAGGCCCGCAAGGCGCAGGCTGCCGCCGAGGCCGGCGCGGGCTGAGCACGGCCATGAGCGGACGACCGGACTGCGGCCTCGCCGCGGACCGGGCCGGGGTCGCGGGCTAAAGCCGGATCACGTAGTCCTTGCGCGTTGTCTCGACGACCTCCCAGGTGCCGGTGAAACCGGGGCGGATGAGGAAGCTGTCGCCCGCGCGCACGGTGACCGGCGCGCCGCCGTCCTCGGTCAGGACGGAGACGCCGTCGAGGATGCGGCAATATTCCCACTCGTCGTAGGCTATGCGCCATTTGCCCGGAGTCGACTGCCAGATCCCCGCGTAAAGCCCGTCGCGCTCCTCAAGGTTCCACGTCGTGTGCACCGGGTCGCCTTCAAGGATCTTCGCCGGATCGGGGCGGCTGACCTCGGGCTCGACCGTGGGCGCGATGCGGATCAGATTGGTCATGGAGACTCTCCCTTGAGGCGCTGCATGTCTAAAGGATGACCGGATCCGGCGAAAGCGGTGTACACTCCCCACAATGGCCAGAACGGCAGGGGGGACAGAATGGGACTTTCCGCGCGCCATGACGCCTGGGCCGCAGGCGATCACTACGAGACTTTCATGGGCCGGTGGAGCCGCATGCTCGCCCGGCCGTTCCTGGCGCAGTTCGACGCGCCGCAGGGCCTCGACTGGCTGGATATCGGCTGCGGCACCGGGGCGCTCTCCGAAGCCGTCCTGGTTCTGGCTGACCCGGCCAGCCTGATCGGCATCGATCCGTCGGGCGACTTCGTCGAGGCGACGCGGCGGCGCATAGACGACCCGCGCGCCCGCTTCATGACCGGCAGCGCCGACACGATCGGCCTTCCCGACGCAAGCCGCGACGTGATCTGTTCGGGTCTGGTGCTGAACTTCGTGCCCGACCGTGCGGCCATGTTCGACGCGGTCCGCCGTGTCGCGCGGCCGGGGGCGCGGCTCGGTCTCTATGTCTGGGACTATCCCGAAGGAATGGGCTTCCTCAACGCCTTCTGGGATGCCGCGGCGGCGCTCGACCCTGACGCCGCCGAGTTGACCGAGGCGCGCCGCTTTCCGTGGTGCACCGAGGCCGATCTGCCGCCGATCCTGACGGACGCGGGTTTTTCCGACGTGGCCTGCTGGCCCATCGAGATCGAGACCCGGTTCCGCGACTTCGAGGATTTCTGGCACCCGTTCACGCTCGGCGCCGGGCCGGCGCCCGGCTACTGCGCCAGCCTCCCGGACGAGGCGCGCGGCAAGCTGCGCGACCGGCTCGAGGCGACCTTGAAGACCGACGAGGACGGGACGATCCCGCTTTCCGCGCGGGCCTGGGCGCTGTCGGCGCGGATCTGACGTCAGATCAGGCGCAGCGCCATGCCGATCAGCGTCGGCAGGACCACACCCGCGACGCCGACAACCATCGCGCCGCCCAGCGCGTCGCGCTTGGCGTCGAGATAGCGCATCTGGTACGACCGTTCATCCGCGACCTCGCAGCTCACCCTCTCCATCCGCGCCGCAAGCGCCTGGTAGGCCAAGATGACCGCCGCGGCCGCGACGAGATCGACGATGATCGGCACCGGTTGCGCGAGAAGAAACCGGCCCAGCGACAGAAGCGCCAGCACCAGGGCGCCCGCGATATAGGCCCTGCAGTCGAAATCCAGTCGGTCGTCCATATCCGTGCCCATCCGAAACATTGGCTCGGCTTGTCCATGATGGGTCGGAAAGGTTGAGAAACCGGTTCAACCGGGGGCATTCAGATGGGCAGGATGTCGCCACCGCGCCGCACCCAGACCTGTCCGCTCGACGAGTCGAGATGCACGCCACCGATCCACTCGTCGATACCGTTTGCCAGCCGGTTGGCGCGACCGGCGAGACAGTCGGCGCCGAACCGGTTTAGGCGGGCTTCGCAGTTTCGAATGGCATCCTGTTTGCCGCGAAGGTCGAACAGGGGCTGAGGGCCGGTGCCGAGCGCCTTGAGATGGGCGAAGAGAATGCCGTCGCCGACTTGGTCGGGGGTGCGCACGCCCAAAGACATCGCGTTTCCTATGGCATGCGCGGAGGGTCCCCACTCCCTCCTGGCGTGGACCAGCAATGCCCGGTCGATCGAGCCTAGGCCCGTCACTTCGTCCGGATAGCGCTGGTGGAAGGCTTGCAGCGCGACGTCGATCTCGGAGAGGCCGGGTCCACGCGCGACGATCTCCCGCAGCCGCGTTGGATCCGGAGCGGTGAGTGCAGCCCATGCGCTAAGATAGGGAATGCGGAGTGCTGAGAGCTGCAGGGGTTCAGGAAGGTTTTGGAAGAACGCCGCCGGATAGTAGGAGAGGGAGGGGCGCCCGTCCTCGCAGGCGAACTGGCGGAAGACTATCTTCTCACCGTCCAGGATGCCGGCTTCACACAGACCGACCAGGAAGGCGGCAAGGAACTGCTCGCCGGTCGAGGCGCCGAGCCAGACCTCGCAAACATCTGCTTCCGAAAGGCTGGCCTCCAGCCGTTCTATCGGCTTACGCAAGTCCGCCAGCGTTTCAGCGGGAGATGCCTCGCCGAGCGGGTCGCGCGTCGACCAATATGCGGCCCGGGCGGAGAGGAAGGCGTCGAGGTCGTCGAGCGGCAGGAGCGGGCCAAGCGCGAGGTTGTCACGGAACGGGATGAAGGCTGGCCGAGGTTTTTCGTTGTTGGTTAACGCCTTGACAGTCCCGCCAAGCATGTCGCCCCAGATAACGAGCAGCTTCTTCGTCACCCGCCGATCAGCCGGCTGTAGTGGCGCATTTCGGCAATGTCCTGAAGGAACGGCCGGATATGGGCGAAGAAGGCGCGGAACTCGGGGCTTTGGCGGAAGCGGTCCATGTGGTCTTCGGGCGAGGTCCATTCGATCCTGAGAATGAACTCGGCCGGGTCCTCGACACATTGCGAGAGGTCGAAGCGCAGGCAGAAGGGCGAGGCCAGGAGCGGCTCGGCCGCGGCCCGGTAGGCCGAGATGAACTCGACCTGCCGGGACGCGTCGATCCGGTATCTAAGATACTCGTCGATCACATCAATCCGTCCAGTGCACCGCCGTCAGATCGTTCGCCTGGGTGGGCGAATTCTCCCACAGCCCTTCGATCTTGGCGTTCGCCACGCCGGTCTTCGCCAGCTGGAAGAGGTAGGCGTTGACGAAGTTCTCGGCGATGTCGGTCTGGGCCGCCTTCAGGAGTTCGGAGCGCGCAGCGGGGTCGGTCGTGATGTCCAGTTCCGCCATGATCTCGGTGAAGTCGGGAGCGGCATACTGGAAGTAATAGTCTTCGCGCGCGTAGATGCCGATATCCATCGGCTCGGTGTGGCTGACGATGGTCAGGTCGAAGTCCTTGCCCTTGAACACCTGCTCAAGCCACTGCGCCCATTCGAGGTTGGTGATCTCGGTCTCGATTCCGACGGCGCGAAGCTCGGACGCGATGATCTCGCCGCCGCGCCGCGCGTAGGTCGGCGGCGGCAGGGCGAGGCGCAGCGTCAGCCCCGAGACACCCGCC
The DNA here is from genome assembly GCA_050303575.1 of Paracoccaceae bacterium. Lineage (GTDB taxonomy): Bacteria > Pseudomonadota > Alphaproteobacteria > Rhodobacterales > Rhodobacteraceae > JBNLCA01. The sequence continues at coordinate 3,302 of JBNLCA010000064.1, read as the reverse complement.
TCGGCCAGAAGCGCCTTCGACGTCTCGGGATCGTAGGTCGAAAGTGCCGTCAGATCGACATAGTCGGGATTGTGCGGCGCGAAATGGGTGCCGATGGGCGTGCCGTAGCCGAACATCGCGCCGTCGATGATTTCCTGACGGTTGATCGCGTGGGCGATGGCCTCGCGGACCTTCACGTTGTCCAGCGGCGGCTGCTTGTTGTTCATCGCCAGGATCGTCTCGCCCTCGGTCGAGCCGACGATGACCCTGAAGCGCGGGTCGGCCTCGAACTGGCCCAGCGTCTCGGGCGCCGGGTAGTTCGGAAAGGCGTCGACATCACCCGCCATCATCGCGGCGAAGGCGGCGTTCGGGTCCGAGATGAAGCGGAACGTGGCCGAGGCCAGCGCCACGGGCTCGCCCCAGTAGTTCGGGTTTCGCTCGATCTCGACGTGGTCGCCCTGTACCCATTCCTTGAAGGTGAAGGGCCCGGTCCCGACCGGATGGGTGGCCGCCTCGGCCACCGATTCCGGCGCGACGATCACCGCGTCGCCCCAGGCGAGGTTGAACGGGAAGTTGCCGTTCGCAGCCGACAGCGTGATCTCGACCGTCACGGGATCGACTACCGTGACCTCGGCGATCCCGGCGAAAAGCGCCTTCTGCGCGTTGGTCGAGTCGTCGGCGCGCGCCCGGTCGAGCGAGAATTTCACATCCTCGGCGTCGAACGTGGTGCCATCGTGGAAGGTCACGCCGTCGTGCAGCTTGAAGGTCCAGACCGTGCCGTCGTCCGAAACCGTCCAGCTTTCAGCCAGCGCCGGGATGATCGAGCCGTCGGGTGCGAAGCGGGTCAGGCCCTCGAAGATGTTGGCATAGACCACCTCGTCGATGGCGGCGGCTGCGCCGCCGGTCGGATCGAGGTTCGGCGGCTCGAGCACCATGCCGATGGTGATCGTGTCTTTGGCGGCCAGCGCAGGCGTCGCCGCCATCGCCAGCGCAATGAATAGACTTTTCTTCATTTGGTCCCTCCCGGGTGGACTTTGGGAAAGCTTAACGGGGCTAGGGTGGCGAATCCAGCGCCGTCACCGGCCCTTGCGCCCGGCGGCATTCGCATCAATTCTGGCGGCCGAGGGAGGAATGCCATGCGGCTCGAAGGCAAGACTGCGGTTGTGACCGGGGCCGGCTCGGGCTTCGGCGCGGGGATCGCGCGCAAGTTCGCGGCCGAGGGCGCGAAGGTCATGCTGGTCGACATCAACCCCGACACGCTGGGCGCGGTGGCGGCCGAGGTGAAGGGCATCGCGCGCGAGGCGGACGTCGCCCGCGAAAGCTCGGTCGCGGCGATGGCGCAGTCGGCCTTCAAGGAACTCGGGCACGTCGACATCCTGGTGAACAACGCCGGCGTCACGCACATGCCGATGCCGATGGAGGACGTGAGCCAGGCCGATTTCGACCGGGTGATGGGGGTGAACGCGCGCTCGATCTTCCTGACCGCACGGCATTTCGTACCCGCGATGAAGCACGACAAGAAGGGCGTGATCCTCAACATCGCCTCGACGGCGGGGCTTTCGCCGCGCCCGAACCTTGTCTGGTACAATGCGTCGAAGGGCTGGGCGATCACCGCGACGAAGGCGATGGCGGCGGAACTGGCGCCGCACGGGATCAGGGTGAACGCGCTCGCGCCGGTGGCGGGCGAGACGCCGCTTCTGAAAAGCTTCCTCGGCGAGGACACGCCCGAGATGCGGGCGAAGTTCCTTGCGACGATCCCGCTCGGCCGGTTCTCGACGCCCGAGGACATGGGGAACGCCGCCGCCTTCCTCTGTTCGGACGAGGCGAGCATGATCACCGGCGTCGCCCTCGAGGTCGATGGCGGGCGCTGTATCTGAAGGCAGGGCGGGGGTTCTCCACCCCGGCACCCCCGTAGCAAGTTTGGGACAAGATGAAGGGGGCAGGATGAAGGTCGTCAATCTGGCCGAGAAACTGGCGCGCTTCGACACGTACTGGGACCCGCACGTGGTGGCCGACTACAACGGCAACGACGTGATGGTGGTGAAGTTCGCGGGCGAGTTTCCCTTTCACATCCACCCCGACACCGACGATTTCTTCCTGGTGATCGAGGGCGAAGTCCTGCTGGACGTGGAAGACGAGACGCACGTCCTGCGCGCGGGCGAGCTTTTCGTCGTGCCGAAGGGCGTGCGGCACCGGCCCCGCGCCACGACCGAGGCGAAGGTGCTCCTGATCGAGCCGAAGGGCGTGCCCAACACCGGCGATGCCGCGACCGCGTCGAAGAAGCCCCGCATATGAGGCCCGGGCCACGGAACCTGATCACGGACGTGCCAGGCCTTCTGGTCGGCAATGCCGAGGATCATCGCGTCAAGACCGGCGCGACGGTGCTGGTCGGAGAACGCCCCTTCACGGCGGCCGTCAACGTCATGGGCGGCGCGCCCGGAACCCGCGAGACGGACCTCCTGGCGCCCGACCGGCTGGTGCAGGAGGTCGACGCGCTGGTCCTCTCCGGCGGCTCGGCCTTCGGGCTTGATGCCGCGTCCGGAGCTGCCGACGCGCTCCGTGCGGCGGGGCGAGGCTTCGATGTCGGCGGCCAGAAGGTGCCGATCGTGCCGGGCGCCATCCTCTTCGATCTCCTGAACGGCGGCGACAAGGACTGGGCCGAGAATCCCTACAAGCGGCTTGGCCGCGCGGCGCTGGCGGCGGCCGCGCCGGACTTCGCGCTCGGCACGGCCGGCGCGGGAACCGGCGCCACCCTGCATGGGCTGAAGGGCGGTCTCGGCTCGGCCTCGGTGGTGCTGGACAGCGGCGTTACGGTCGGCGCGCTCGTCGCGGTGAACGCGCTCGGCGCGGCTGAACAGGGCGGCCGCTTCTGGGCAGCGCCCTTCGAGATGGCGGCCGAGTTCGGCGGCTTCGGCGTGCCCGATGGCTACGACCCGGCGATCGAGCCTGCCCCGGACAAGGGAATCGGCGCGGCAACCACCATCGCCATCGTCGCAACCGACGCGGCTCTCACCCAGGCCGGCGCGCAACGGATGGCAACGGCAGCGCAGGACGGCATGGCCCGCGCCCTCGTCCCCTCGCACACGCCCTTCGACGGCGACCTCGTCTTCGCTGCCGCCACGGGTGCCCGCCCGCTCGCCGACCCGATGGGCGACGCCTTCCTGCTCGGCCACGCCGCCGCACTCTGCCTCGCCCGCGCCATCGCCCGCGCGGTCTGGCTCGCGACGCCGGCCGAAGGGGATCCGTTGCCCACCTTCAGACAGAAGTACGGCGTCTGAGAGAGGCGCCGCCGCGTCTGCTCCGCATCTCTTTTGGTCTCAAAT
>JBNLCA010000063.1:0-11378 GCA_050303575.1 Paracoccaceae bacterium | reverse complement strand
ATCCCGGTCTTTCTTCGCACGCTTCGCAACGGCGTCGCGGGATGGTTCGTCGCGGTCCTCATCGGCAGCTATTCGGCTTTGTTTGTCGCGCTTGTGCTTGGCATCGTTGCTAACCCTGACACTCTGGCCTCCCTTGCCCTTCCCGGCGGAACGGTAGGCCTCGCGTATTGGCTTGGTGTCCGTCTCGCTGCCCGTGCAGCCGTTGCCCCGCGATCGGCGAAATGAACCCCGACCGGGCCATTCCGCTTTTGGACCCGAGAGGCGATTGGACGCGTTAGGATCCAGACCTGATCTTGAAAGACCGCCTCATGGCCACCTTCGCCTTCGCAATGAATGTCTCGCTCGACGGTTATGTCGATTTCGACAGGTTCGCCCCTGGTCCCCTCCTCTTCCGGCACTGGACCGACCAGGTCCGCAACGCCGCCGGAAGCCTCTACGGCCGCCGCCTCTACGAGATCATGCGCTACTGGGACGACGAGCATCCCGAGTGGAGCGAGGACGAGCGCGCCTTCGCCGAGGCCTGGCGGGCCATGCCGAAATGGGTTGTCTCGCGCACGCTGGAGGAGGTCGGCCCCAATGCAACGCTGATCTCGGACGACGTCGAAGCCGCCGTCCGCAAGATCAAGACCGAGGTCGCGGGCGAGGTCGACGTCGGGGGGCGCGTCCTCGCCCAAAGCCTGGGCGAGATGGGGCTGATCGACGAATACCGGCTCTACTTCCACCCGGTGGTGCTTGGCGGCGGCGATCCCTTCTTCGCCGGCCCCCGCCCGCCGCTTCACCTAAAGGCCGTGGACCAGATGGACGAGGGCATCGTGCGGCTGACCTACGCGCCCGCCTGAGCCGGCGGACAACCGCACGCCTGCGTGAGGCGCGGAGCCCTGCCCTTGCGGCCCGCGCCGCGCGGGGGCAAAGAGGTGGCCCGCGACAGATGCCGGAGCCCGCAATGCGCGCCCTACTCCTCGCCCTTCTCCTGACGCTTCCGGCCGCCGCCCGCGCGAACGAGTTCCTCAGCGACGTCACAGGCAACTGGGTAGCGCCGCTCAACGCCGGGCTCTTCTATCGCGCCGTACTCAGTTCCGATGGTTCGATGCTGCGCCTGCGCATCTGGCAGGGCACCTCGCTGGCCGATCTCGGCTCGCGCCCGCATCTCGACAACCGCGCGATCGCCAGACGGTCCCCGGCCGACAATGGCAAGGACTGGCTGACCGTCACCGAGGACGGCGCGCTTCAGCTCAACACGGTCTGGCTCGAGGGCGCGACGTACCTGCATGCCGCCCGGCTGACCCTGAGCCTCGAGAATTCCCAGATCACCGTCGTGAAATACGAGACCATTCTAGACCCGATCCGCTCGGCGGTGATCCCGCGCGAGCCCTTCAGTTGCAGCACGAAGGAGTGCATCTCGTGCGTTGCCGACCTGAGGGAGGGCGAGGTGCGGATCAACCGGGCCCTGACCGAGGCGCCGCGGCCGGCCTTCTCGGCCGCCGACGCCGCGCTCTGGACGCCGGACCGGGCGCAGGAGCTGGGTCTGTGCCCCGCGCCCGAGGAAGCCGCGCCCGGCTGAGCGTCCTGCGGCCGGCGCCAGCTACTGCCCGAAGTCAGGTTTTCCGTGCTTGCGGCCGCCCCGGGAGCGGCGCAGAGATGCCGCATCGCAACCCGTCTCCGGAGCCGCCATGCGCGCCTGTGTCGCTTTCCTCCTCCTCGCCTCGCCCGCCTGTGCCGAAACCGTCCTGAGTGAGGTCACCGGCAACTGGGCAGCGCCCGAGAACAACGGCTTCTACTACCGCGCCGCGCTGAGCGGCGAAGGCAGCGAGCTGCGCCTGAAGATCTGGCAGGGCATGTCGCCCGAAGGGCTGGAAGGCGCGCCGGCGCTCGACAACCGGGGGATCGCCTATGCCGGCCCGGCACCGGGCGACCGGCAGTGGCTCGAGGTGACGCCGAGTGGCGCCCTGCAGCTTTCCTCGCTGACCGAGGTAGACGGCTACCTCTACGCCGAGCGGCTGACCCTCTCGATGATGGACTTCCAGTTCACCGTCATGGCGTACGAATTCTACAACAACCCGTTCCGTTCCACCCCGGTGCCGGCCGATCCGTTCCAGTGCTTCACCGCCGACTGCTATTCCTGCGTCGCGAACGTCTGGGACGGAACCGCCACCGCGGCCGGAGCCCCGGTGGCCGTCCCGCAGCGTGATTTCGAGGCGATCAACGCGGCACTCTGGACGCCTGACAGCATCTACCGGCTCGGCTTCTGTCCGGCGCCCAACTGAACGGGGCCGCCCTCGGCCGCCTCAGCCCTCGCTCCGGCCGACAAGGACCAGCTCCAGTCGCCGGACCTCGCGCAGGATGCGCTCGGCCTGGAGTTGCGGCATCAGCGACATCTTCAGGACCGTCGCCATCAGCATCAGCGTGGCGGCCGAGAGCCCCCACTTGAGGGCCGCCAGCACCTCGGTCGCGCCGAAGAACCGGATTGCGCACCACAGGCCGATCAGGAACAGCGCCGCCTGCACGATCATGACGACCCAGGCGACCCAGCCCTGCGGACCGCGGAACATGCCGAACGCATTCGCGAAATAGCCCTTCTCCTGCAAGTCGCGGACCAGGTCGGCATCCTCGTCGCGCAGCGCCCTTTCGATCATCTCGTCAAGCTTTGTCATGGCTTTCGCCTCCTTCCAACAAGGCGCGCAACTTGTCGCGCGCATGCATCAGCCGGGTCTTGACCGTGCCCGGCGGCACATCCGTCGCGGCGGCCACCTCGGCCACCGACATGTCCTCGAGGTAGAACAGCGCCACCGTCGCCCGCTGCTCGGGCGAGAGCGCGCCCAGCGCTTTGCGGACGGCCGCCTCGTCGGCGGTGCCGGTCAAGGCCTCGACACTTTCCTCGGCCTCGGCCGCCCAGTCGGCGGCAAGGCGTCTTTCCTTCTGGCGCCGCCCGATCTCGCGGGAGACGCGGCGGCTGACGATGCTGAGCGCCCAGGCCAGGAACAGCCGATCGTCGCGCAGCGTGGGAAGGCCGCGGAAGATGTCCTCCCACGCCGCCTGAAGCACGTCGCGCGCCGCCTCGGCCTCGCCCAGAAGGCGCCGGGCATGGGCGGCAAGGCTCGGCGCGGCAAGCGCCACCAGTTGCCCGGCCGCCCGCCGGTCGCCCAGCCGGGCCGAGGCCGCCAGGTAGGCCATCAGCGCCCGCTCCCTTTGCTTCTCGGTCATCGTTGCCTCCGATGAGAAGGTGCGCCCCGGAACCCATCCGGTTCAATCCGCTTGTGAAAATTCCTGCGCCGGGCCGGCAGGCCCGCGATTGACTGGCGCCGCCAAATCCGAAAGGTGGGCGCACGGACGGAGGGAACCAGCGTGGACGGACAAGTGCAGACCGGCAGGGCCTGGATACTGGCCGCACTGATCGGCTGGGCGCTGTTCCTGCTGCCGGCGCTGGGGAACCTGTGGTTCAACGGTGACGCCGCCATCGACATCTACAACGACGACGGGATGCGGCTGGTCGAGGTGCGCGACCTGATCGCCGGCCGCGGCTGGTTCGACCATGTCCAGCCCCGCCTCGGCGTCGGCGAGGGGACATGGATCCACTGGTCGCGGCTGGTCGATGCGCCGATTGCCGGGCTGATCCTGCTTCTTACCCCGTTCCTGGGACAGACCGGTGCCGAGACGGCAACGATGGTGATCTGGCCGCTCCTGCTGGCTTTCGTGCCCATCGCAGCCATCGCCTTCGTCGCCCATGCTCTGAGCGGCCTCAGGGGCGCGATCCTCGCCTCGGTCATCATGGCGCAGATGCTGTTTCACACGACCGAGTTCGCGCCGGGATCGCTCGATCACCACAATGTCCAGATCTCGCTTCTGATGCTGGCGATGGCGCTCGCCTTGGTCGGCCTCAGCCGGCCCGGCTTTGCGGTCGCCGCGGGTGCTGCCGTCGCAGGCGCGGTTGCGGTCGGGATCGAGACGCTGCCGCACGTGACCGCGCTTGCCTCCTTCCTCGCCCTTCTCTGGGCCGCGAAGGGCGAACTGGTCCGCCGGCCGGTCGAACGGTTCTGCATTGGCCTCGGTGTCACGCTGGCCCTTCTATTCGCGATCAGCGCGCCACCCGAGGCCTATCTCGGCGGCTTCTGCGATTCGCTCTCGATCGATCAGGCGCTGCCGATCCTGATCGGCGCCGTCGGCCTTGGCCTCGCGGCGCGCTTCCTCAGCGCGCGCGGCACCGCGGTCCGTTTCGGCGCGCTGGCCCTCGTGGCGGTGGTCGCTCTGGCCGAGGCGAGGCTTTTAACGCCCGCTTGCCTGTCGAACCCCGTTGGCCAGCTGGACCCCTACCTCAAGCAGGTCTGGTTCGACTTCGTGAACGAGGTCCAGCCGCTGATCGTGGCGATCCCGATCATCCCGACCTACCTGATCCCGCTGGTCGCGATCTGGATCATCTCGTCGATCTCGACGGCGATCCTGATCTGGCTGGGACGGAACCGGTCGGAATGGATCATCGTCGCTCTGATGCTGATCGCCTCGATGGCGATGACGCTCTGGCAGATCCGCGGTGCGCTCTTCATCGGGGCGGTGTCGGTCCTGCCGATCACCTGTCTCGTCGACCGGATCTACGGCGCGGGCGAGCGTGCCGGCCGGGCGGTGATCCGGCTCTCGGCGCTTCTTCTCTTCTTCGTCGCCGTTCCGCAATTCTGGGTGTTCGTGACACTCTACGCGACCAAGCCGCCGAGCGGGCCGGACGGTGGCAATCCCTTCACCGGCCATCTGGAGCTCTGCTACCGGCCCGAGGCCTACGAGACGCTGCGGTCGCTGCCGCCCGGTTTGGTCGCGGCCGGCTCGAACCTCGGCGTCTTCGTCCTGATGAACTCGCCGCATCGGACGCTGTCGGCGCCCTATCACCGCAACCAGGCTGGGATGCTGGCGCAACTCGGCATCGACTTCGCGACCGACGAGGATGCCGAGCGGCAGTTGCGCGAGCTCGGCGTGGACTACGTCGTCTCGTGCCGCGAGAATCTCGAGTTCACAATGGATGACGGCTCGAAACCTGGGTTCTCGTTCCGCCTGAAGGACGGGGACTTTCCTTCCTTCCTCGAGCCGGTTCCCAGCATCGAGGACGATCCGGTGCTTACGGTCTACCGGATGCGACCTGCGGGCTAGGCACGGCGTACATCCGCTGCGCGTGCCTCCGGCCGGCCAGTTTCCCGTTTACGCAAAGTTAACCCTGTGGGTGCTAGAGATTCGCTCGTGATCAGACGGAGCAGGCGGGACCGGAATGTTTTCTTCCCCACCCCCCCTCGCACCACCCACCACGGAAGAAGATGCTCTCCGCTGGCTCCGTCTGATCCGGTCCCCCCGCGTCGGCTCGTCCACATTCTTCCGGCTGATGGCCGAACATGGCTCGGCCGAGGCGGCGCTTGACGCCCTGCCCGAGGTCGCCCGTGCATCGGGCGTGAAGGACTACGAACCCTTTTCCCAGAGCGCTGCCGAGACCGAGTTCGCTGCCGCCCGCAAGGCAGGTGCCCGGCTCGTGGCCTTCGGCGACACCGCCTATCCCCAGCGCCTGACCGAGATCGCCGACGCGCCGCCGCTTCTGTGGGTCGTGGGTGACAGCGACCTTCTGAACCGCCCCGCCGTGGCGCTGGTCGGCGCCCGGAACGCCTCGAGCCTCGGGCTCAGAATGACCAAGGCGCTGGCGCGCGGGCTGGGCGAGGCCGGTCAGGTCATCGCCTCGGGCCTCGCGCGTGGCATCGACACGGTCGCGCACGAGACGACCCTGGCGACCGGCACCGTCGCGGTAATGGCCGGCGGCGTCGACGTCGTCTACCCGCCGGAGAACCGGGCGCTCGCGGGGCGGATCGCCGAAAGCGGCGCGCTGATCTCGGAACAGCCGATGGGCCTCGCCCCGCAGGCGCGCCACTTCCCCCGCCGCAACCGGATCGTCTCGGGCATCGCCCGCGCCGTGATCGTCGTCGAGGCGGCGGCGAAATCCGGAAGTCTGATCACCGCGCGCATCGCGCTCGACCAGGGCCGCGAGGTGATGGCGGTGCCGGGCCATCCGTTCGACGGAAGGGCGGCCGGCTGCAACATGCTCATCCGCGACGGCGCGACGTTGGTGCGCGGCGCCGAGGACGTGCTGGCGGCGCTGGGCGGTGATGCGGCCGTCCGCCGCGCCGAACCGCGGGTTCCGAAACAGACGGTTTCCCGCGCCGAACCGATGGTCCCTGCGCCCCGGCCCGCCGCGCCGGCGTCCGACATATCGGGGACGATCCTGACCCTGCTTGGCCCGGCGCCGGTGGCCGAGGACCAGCTGATCCGCGACATCGGTGTTGCCCCGGCACGCGCCGCCGAGGCGCTGCTCGCGCTCGAACTGGAAGGCCGGATCGAACGGCGGGCGGGCGGTCTTCTCGCGCTTGCCGGCTGACGCGCAGCGCCCGAAGCGGAACCGGAAAAGGATCGTTGCCGAAATTTTCTGGCCGGGACCAGCGGCGCGAGAATCCTGCGCCGGCCCAATCACATACCACACCGCCCCCCTCGCGTGCGCGCCGCGCGAGTCCCGCTTCGGACCGGCGCCCTCCGCATTGACATCCCCCCGGACCGACCACATGTTCCGCGCCCCGAAGCTCCTCGGATTCACCGAAAGGTCGTTCATGCCCGTTGTCGTCGTCGAGTCCCCTGCCAAGGCCAAGACCATCAACAAGTACCTTGGCTCGGACTACACGGTGCTCGCCTCGTACGGCCATGTCCGCGACCTGCCGCCCAAGGACGGCTCGGTCGATCCCGACCACGACTTCGCAATGAAGTGGGAGGTCGCCGCGGACAGCAAGAAGCACGTCAGGGCGATCACCGAGGCGCTGAAGACGGACGACAAGCTGATCCTCGCCACCGACCCCGACCGCGAGGGCGAGGCGATCAGCTGGCACCTGCAGGAGGCACTGGCCAAGGCGATCGGCACGAAGCAGGTCGAGCGCGTCACCTTCAACGCGATCACCAAGGCCGCCGTCACCGAGGCGATGAAACATCCGCGCCAGGTCGACCAGGCGCTGGTCGAGGCGTATCTCGCCCGCCGCGCGCTGGACTACCTTGTCGGCTTCAACCTCTCGCCGGTCCTCTGGCGCAAGCTGCCCGGCGCCAAGTCGGCGGGCCGCGTCCAGTCGGTCTGCCTGCGCCTCATCGTCGATCGCGAGATGGAGATCGAGGCGTTCCGCGCGCAGGAATACTGGTCGGTCGCCGCCACGCTGGCGACACCGCGCGGCCAGACGTTCGAGGCGCGCCTCACGGTCCTTGGCGGCAAAAAGCTCGACAAGTTCGCGCTGCCGACCGAGACGGCGGCCGAGCTGGCTGTCCAGGCCGTCGCCGCGCGCGAACTGGTCGTGAAATCGGTCGAGGCGAAGCCGGCGAGCCGCAACCCCTCGGCACCCTTCATGACCTCGACACTCCAGCAGGAAGCCAGCCGCAAGTTCGGCATGGGCGCCAAGGCGACGATGTCGGCCGCCCAGCGCCTCTACGAGGCCGGCCACATCACCTACATGCGGACCGACGGGATCGACATGGCGCCCGAGGCGGTCACCGCCGCGCGCGACGCGATCAAGTCGCGGTTCGGCGACAAGTACGTCCCCTCGAGCCCCCGCATCTACAAGAACAAGGCGAAGAACGCGCAGGAGGCGCACGAATGCATCCGGCCGACCGACATGGATGCCGATGCCGACGCGCTGCGGATCACCGACGCCGACCAGAAGAAGCTCTATGACCTGATCTGGAAGCGCACCATCGCCAGCCAGATGGAGGCGGCGCGGCTGGAACGCACGACGGTCGACGTCGCCTCGAAGGACGGCGAGGTCGAGCTGCGCGCCACTGGCCAGGTCGTCACATTCGACGGGTTCCTCAAGGTCTACGAGGAGGGCCGCGACGACGACGAGGGCGACGACAGCGCGCGCCTGCCGCAGATCATGGGCGGCGAGGCGCTGGCCCACGCGAAAGGCGCCTATGAGCAGGCCTTCGCGAAGATCGGCGGCGACAGCATTGTCGAGGGGTCCGGCTCGGGCCTTCGCCGCGAGAAGGGCGCACTGATGAGCGAGGACGCCGCCGTCCTCGGCCAGCAGCATTTCACCCAGCCGCCGCCGCGCTACACCGAGGCGACGCTGGTCAAGCGGATGGAGGAGCTCGGCATCGGCCGGCCCTCGACCTACGCCTCGATCGTCACCACGATCCAGGACCGCGACTATGTCCGCAAGGACAAGGGACGCCTTATCCCCGAGGACAAGGGCCGCCTCGTCACCGCGTTCCTGTCGAACTACTTCCGGCGCTATGTCGAATACGATTTCACCGCGGACCTGGAAGAACAGCTCGACGACATCTCGGCCGGAAGCCGCGACTGGCAGGAGGTGCTGGCGCGCTTCTGGCGCGACTTCGCCGCCGCCCTGGGCGAGACGGCGGACCTGCGCATCTCGGAAGTCCTCGACAAGATCGACGAGGTGCTCGAGCCGCATCTCTTCCCGCCGCGCGAGGACGGGGCGAACCCGCGCCAGTGTCCGAACTGCGGCGCCGGCCGGCTGAGCCTGAAGACCGCGCGCTCGGGCGGCGCATTCATCGGCTGCTCGAACTATCCCGAGTGCCGCTACACCCGCCCCCTTTCGGCGCCGAACGGCGACGAGGAGGTCGTCTCGGACCGTGTCCTCGGCGAGGACGGCGGCGACGACATCTGGCTGAAGAACGGCCGCTTCGGGCCTTACGTCCAGCGCGGTGAGGCGACCGAGGACGTGCCGAAACCGCCGCGTGCCTCGCTGCCCAAGAGCTGGCCGCCCGAGTCGGTGGATCTGGAAAAGGCGCTGCGCCTCCTCAGCCTTCCGCGCCCGGTCGGGCCGCACCCCGAGGACGGCGAGCTGGTCGAGGCCGGCATCGGCCGCTACGGACCCTACGTCAAGCACGGTCGCACCTACGCCAACCTGCCGGATGTCGAGGAAGTCTTCGACATCGGCATGAACCGCGCGGTCGAGCTTCTGGCGCAGAAGCAGTCGCGCGGACGCGGAGGGGCCTCGGCCGAGCCGATCAAGGAGCTGGGCGAGCATCCGGACGGCGGGCCGATCCAGGTCATGCCCGGCCGCTACGGACCGTACGTCAAATGGGCCAAGGTCAACGCCACGATCCCCAAGGAGAAGGCGCCCGAGGACCTGACGCTGGACGAGGCGCTTGAGCTGATCGCGGCGAAGGCGTCCAAGGGCGGCAAGGGCAAAGCGGCGAAACCGGCCAAGGCCAAGACCGCGGCGAAGAAGACGGTGAAGAAACCCGCCGCCAAGAAGGCCGCCGGCAAGAAGGCCCCGAAAAAGGCCGCCGAGGGCTGAGACCTCAGTCGACGTAGAAGCCGCTCGCCCCCAGCGCGACGAAGATCGTCTGGGTCACGTAGCGGTTGATGTCCCCAGGATCGCCGTGGAGGTAGAGCGGCATGCCCTCGGGCAGCGCCTTGCGCATCGACCGCACCGCCCCGAGCCCGGTCCAGATCGGCATCGTCACCGCGATGACCTTGCCGTCCGCGACCGCGGCGGCGACCTCGACCTCGGTCTTCTCGGGAATGAGGTAGAGGGTCAGGAGCGCCTGATAGCCCTTCTGGACGAGGCCCGTCGAGGTCAGCTGGTCGAAGTCGTAAAGCTGGAAGACGAAGCGCCGGGCGATCTCGTCCGCCGTGAACTCGGCCTCGAGCGCGGCGGCGATCGTTTGGGGACCGTTCGCGAACTTGGTGTCGGTGACGGTGACCACGTCGGGATGCGCCTTCAGCCATGCGACGTAGCCCGCGAAGTCGATCCGGCTCGCCCCGGTCGTCGTCGGGCGGGCCAGGAACTCCGCCACCGTCGCCGGGGGCTGGTCGAAGTCATTGTAATCGTGCGCCAGGACAAGGCTGCCGTCGCCGGTGAGCGAGAAGTCGATCTCGAACACCCGCCAGCCCTTGGCATAGCTCTCGTCCAGCGCCTCGGGACTGTTGGTATAGGGAATGCCGTTCATCGCCCCGCCGGCATGGGCGATGCGCAGGCAGCAGTCGGCGGTGCCGAGGCGATAATGGAACTGTGGACGGAAGGCGAAGGCCAGCGCGGCGGGCACCAGCACCAGCAGAAGAGCAACCAGTCGAACTGCGGACATCGGGCCTCCGTTCTTTGCCAAGCGCACCCTACCCGGCCACCACGCCGCGTCCAGACCCGTGTGCCGCCAGTCGGCCTTCGTCCTTGACGCAAGACACCGCGCCCGGCTATTCGGCCCCCTCCCACAGCAACGATGGAGGCGACCATGAAACGCGACGACGACAACGCCCCCTCCTTTCGAGCGCACGTCCAAACGGCGCCGGGGCTTCCCCTCTGAAACGAAGGTCAAGCGCGGCCTGAGAACGATCAAGGGCGGCGAGATCTACCTGACCGAGAAGCTGGGCCGGAACGACCCTTGCCCCTGCGGCTCGGGTCGCAGCTTTCAAGCGCTGTTGCCTGCCCTCGGGCCGCTATGACGGCGCCGAACGGGACGACTACTTTCAGGTAGCAGGTCCTTTCCGGGGACGTGTCCTCCGGCTAGAAACATCGCATGATCGGGCGCCGGACGCTTCTTGCCTCGGGAACGGGCGCGCTGGCGGCGGGTACATTCTGGTGGCCCCGCCGCTGGCGCTATATCGTCGTACATCACTCGGCGGGTGGGTCGGGCAATCTCGACACGCTGCGCGAGGTCCACCGCCAGCGGCAGGCGCGCGACCCGGTGGACATGGTCGCCTACCATTTCGTGATCGGAAACGGACGCGGAATGGGACTGGGCGAGATCGCCGAGACGGAACGCTGGCGCTCGACGCTTTGGGGCGCGCATGTGGCCAGCCTCGACCGCAACCTGCGCGGCATCGGGATCTGCCTGATCGGCAACTTCGAGACCGAGACGGTGCCCGATGCCCAGTATGCCGCGCTCGTCACCCTGGCGCGGCAGCTGATGCGGGATCACGGGATCGGCGCCGATCGGGTAACGCTCCACGGCGAAACTCCGGGGGAACAGACGCTTTACCCCGGCCGAAACTTCCCGAAGGCCCGGTTCTTCGCCGACATCGCCGTGCCTGCGTGAACCGATGCCGCGGCGCGGCGATTGACTCTCACCCGCCCCCGCGCAAGTAATCGACAAAAGGCCACCGGGGAGAGGGGTTGCGATGAAAAAGGTCTACGGCAGCGCGGCCGAAGCGCTCGACGGGCTTCTCTTCGACGGCATGCTGATCGCCGCGGGCGGCTTTGGCCTGTGCGGCATCCCCGAGCTTCTGATCGCGGCGATCCGCGATGCCGGGACGAAAGACCTGACCATCGCCTCGAACAATGCCGGTGTTGACAGTTTCGGCCTCGGCGTCCTTCTCGACACCAAGCAGGTGAAGAAGATGATCTCGTCCTATGTGGGCGAGAACG
>JBNLCA010000062.1:0-9589 GCA_050303575.1 Paracoccaceae bacterium | reverse complement strand
TCGTCTCGGCCGAAGTCAAACCGGGCGATGAGTCGGACCTCCTGATCCTCGGCCTCGGGGATGGCCGTCGCATGGTCCTTTCGGATGCGGGCGACGAGCTCTGGTTCATCCTGGAACCCGCGCCGAAGTGAGGCGACGGCGCGTCAGCTCCGCCAGCCGGTACGCTTCAGCCAGTCCTCGCGCTCGCGGGCATGTCTTTCCGGATCGGCCGGCAGGGGAATACGCCCCGCCCGCGCGAGCCGCTCGGTCAGCGGTTCGAGCCCGACTGCGCGCCGGCGGTCCTCGACCCCCTTCGGATCCTCCATCGGACAGGGGCGGGCGCGGCCATCCTCGTCCGGTTCGAGCTGCGTGCCGTAAAGCTGGGGCCGTCCTTCCGACACCCTGATCCGGTCGTCGAGCATGGCCGCCTGCCAGGCCGGGGCCTCGTCCCTGCGGACGGCGTCGGCGATGAGCTTCAGGCCGTCGCGCATGAAGTCCGGCTCGCCGATCGCGTGCTGGACGACCAGCCAGGCAGCTTCCGCGCCGTCCTCGCCTGCGAGCGACCGCCCCGGCCAGCCATGATCGGCGATGATGGCGCGCAGCGCTGCCGCATTGGCGCGGTGCACCGCCTCCATCCTCGGGTGATAGCCGCCCGCCAGAACGCCCGCGGCCGCCAGTTGCGCGGCCATCTCGCGATCGGCCCGGGCCATCGCCAGAAGCCTTTGGCGCAGTTTGCTTTCCATGCCGCATCGAACATCGGGCCACGGTCCGCCGCAAGGCGCCATGTCGCATTCGGGATGGACGCCCCTTCGGACGCCCGATAGGCAGACCGAATGTCGCAGGACCGCATCCTTCCCGGCGTCGCGCTGATGATCGCCTTCACCGTCGTGGCGCCGCTTCTCGACGTCATGGCCAAGCTCGCCTCGGCCAGCGTAGCGGTCGGGCCGATCACCACGGCGCGGTTCCTCGTTCAGGGGATCATCATGGCGCCGGTCGTTCTGTGGATGGGCCATTCGTTCCGGCTGACCGCCCGCGCATTCTGGCTGACGGTCCTCAGGGCCGCCTTTCTCATCGTCTCGACCTTCGCCTTCGTCTCGGCGATTGCCGTCATGCCGCTGGCCGACGCGCTCGCCATCGCCTTCAGCCACTCGTTCGTCCTGATGTTCCTTGGCTGGGCGCTCTTCGGCGAGGCGGTCGGGCCGCGTCGCATCGCCGCCGCGCTTGCCGCGTTCGTCGGTGCGATGCTGGTGATCCGGCCCAGCTTCGCCGATTTCGGCGTCGTCGCGATCTATCCGCTCGGCACGGCGTTCGGCTTCGCCTGCTACATGCTGGTCACGCGGTTCCTGTCGCGCGAGCTGCACCCGGTACCGATGCAGTTCCATACCGCCGCGCTGGGCACGCTGATCTGCCTTCCGGTGCTGGCGCTGGGGCAGGGGGTCGAGGCGCTGCGCCTGACCTGGCCCGACGAGCCGCGCGTCTGGGTCTACCTGATCGGCGTCGGCGCATTCGCCTCGGTCAGCCACATGTGCATCACCTATGCCCTGAAGTTCGCGCCCTCGGCCACGCTGGCGCCGCTCGCCTATCTCGAGATCGTCGCAGGCACCTTCTTCGGCTATGTGATCTTCGGCGATTTCCCGTCAGGCATGACCTGGGCCGGGATCGCGATCATCGTCGCGTCGGGCCTTTACGTCATCCACCGCGAGCGGGTCACGGCGCGGCAGAGCCCGGTCGAAGCGCCGCGATAAGCGGGCCGAGCGCGGCAAGCGGCAGGAAGGTCAGCATCTTCTCGGCGGTAAAGCGCAGCGTGACCGGCCCCGTCGCCTCGTTCGAGACGCCGAGCCGGCCGCTGCCGGGCCGGAAGTCGAGGCCGGCGATCGGCCAGCGCAACCCCTCGGCCTCGCCGACCACGTCTCCCATGGCGAAGAACGAGACGCGGGTGCCTGGCAAAAGGTCGATTGCCATCCTTTCCGGCGCGATGAAGGCCACGTCTTCGGGCCCGATCAGCACGCATTTGCGCGAGGAATGCGCTGCAAGTGTCCAGAACGCGGCGAGTTCGTGGTCCAGCCGCGCACCGGTGAACCCCACGGCCAGCAGGAACGGCGCCGCCACCGATCTTATGCATTTGTCGAAATCTGTTGTTTCCTGTTCGGAAATGCGGTGAACTTTTCCCGGGGGAAGTCGGGACGACGTGCCGGAATCGAGCGAATCGATGTCGCCGATGACGGCCTCTGGCTCGTATCCGAAGTCCAACGCGCGGGCCGCGCCCCCATCGGCCGCGACGAGAAGGGGAGCATGCTGCAGAGCTAGCTTGAGGACGGCCGGGTCCACGTCGCCCGCGCCCAAAATGGTCACACCCGTTGGCGAATCGACAATGCTGCGGGACATCCGTTACTGTGTCCGTTCCTTAAATAGTTCACAATTCAGACGTGAAAACATACTGGACTTTCCGCAGTTCCGTTCCCTTTTGGCAGCTTAATGGTAAAGGATGGGCTGCGCAGCAACGCAGAGAGTGACGACCTGATGGCCGCTGGTAAGAGAGTACTTACGGTTACATACGGGACCTTTTCCTGCACCCTTGAGGGGTTTGACGACGCTTTCGCGACAATGAAGGCGATCACCCAGTATTTTCGCGACCTTGCTGCCGAGGACCGCCAGTTCGGCGGCGAGATTGCCAAGCCCAACACCGACGCCCTGAAACGCATTGCCGAGCGCGAGCTGAGCCGCGGTGTCGAGGCCTCGATGGGCGAGACCGGCCTGGTGCTGCGCCCGGCCGACCGTATTCCCGGCGACAGCGCCCGTGACGTCTCGGCCCTCCCGGCCGAGGAGGAGCCGCGGCCCCGCGTCCTGCGCCGCGAGCCCGGCCAGCAGCCGCCCGCGCCCCGGCCCGAGGCCCAGCCCCAGCCCGAGGCCCAGGGCGAGGCAAAGGCCGCCGCCAAGGCGCCGCCCGCTGCCGAGGAAAAACCGGCTGCCAAGGCAGCGCCCAAGCCCGCAGCGGTCCAGCCCGGTCCGACGCAGGACCCGTCGAAGAAGCTCGAGGGCCTGCGCGCGACCGCGTCCGGTGCCAATATCTCGGCGAAGTTCCAGGCGCGCAGTGCCGAAGTCCTGGCCAAGTCGGCCGAGAAGAAGCGCGAGGCGAATTCCGGCGAGAGCGTCGCCGACAAGCTGTCGCGCATCCGCTCGGCCGTGGCCCACACCGCGCCGGGCACCGCCCAGCCGCAAAGGTCTGGCGTGCCGCCCATCACCGAGGACGAGGCGGATGCCGCGACGGCGACGCCGGTCGCCTTCGCCTCGGTCCGTCAGCGCGACATGGGCGATGCCCCCGACGAGATGGTCGAGGAAGAGGCCTTCGCCGACGATGCGCCGGACCTGACCGCCGGGCAGCACGCCGACCTCGATGCCGACATGGCCGAGGCCGCCGCCGAGGAGGAAGCTGCCGGGGCTGCCGCCGAGGAAGAAATCGCGGCCGGGGACGAGGCCGAGGAACCGGTCGCGGAAATCCACGCCGAGGATGGTGCCGGCCGCCGCCGCAAGGGCCAGCAGCTTCTCGACAATCCCGGCGAGGATTCGGTCGCGCGCTTGGTCGAGACCGCCAACACCCAGCTTCAGGGCGCCGAGAACCGCCGCCGCCATTCCGCCATCGCGCATCTCAAGGCCGCCGTCGCGGCCACGACCGCCGACCGCGAGGCCGGCGTCGAGGAGGACGACGGAAGCCAGGCGCTGAACAGCTATCGCGACGCGCTGAGCCAGATCGTGCAGCCGCGCCCCGGCGATCCCGCGCCGGTCGCCCGCGCACCCGAGCCGGTGGCCCCGCCGCCGATGGCGCCCCTGGTCCTCGTCTCGTCGCAGCGCATCCGCGAGCCCGAACGCGCCGCGCCCTACATTCCGGAAGGCTTCATGGCCCGCCCGTCGGACGGTCCGGCGGACGACGACAGCGGTCCCGCCGACGGGCCGGCGCCGCGCAAGCCTTCGATCACCTTCGTGGAATTCGCATCGCTCTCCGGCGCGGACGACCTTGTCGACCTCCTCGAGGTCGCCTCGGCCTACCTGACGGTGCACGAGGGGCGGAGCGAGTTCTCGCGCCAGCTGATCATGCAGACGCTCGGCCAGGTCGCCGACGACGGCGAGATCCCGCGCGAGGAAGGCATCGCTGCCTTCGGCGCGCTCCTGCGCCAGGGACGCGTCGTGAAAGGCCGTCGCGGGCTCTTCTCGCTGCCCGAAAGCTCGCGTTACGCGCAGGCCGGACGCTAGTCCTCGGCCCGCCCGATTCCCCGGAAGATGAAGCGGAAGGGCAGGGCCCAGGCCACGCCCAGCGCGACATACACCCCGAATTCCAGCCAGATCGGCGGCCGGTCGAACAGGCTGACGACATAGACCGACGCCGCGATCCAGAGCGGCAGCCCAACCACCAGGATCAGGAGCGAGAGCCGCTTGCGGGTCTTGAGCGAGAGCGCCATCAGTCGGCGAACGGGTCGGTGACGAGGATCGTGTCCTCGCGCTGCGGAGACGTCGACAGAAGCGCCACCGGGCATTGGATCAGCTCCTCGATGCGGCGCACATACTTGACCGCGGCGCCCGGAAGGTCGTTCCAGCTCCGCGCCCCGGCTGTGCTGTCCTGCCAGCCTTCGAGCGTCTCGTAGACCGGAACGACGCGGGCCTGCTGGTCGGCGGCGGTGGGCAGGTAGTCCAGGGGTTTGCCGTCCAGCTCGTACCCGGTACAGATTCTGAGTTCGTCGAACCCGTCGAGCACGTCAAGCTTGGTCAGTGCGATGCCCTTGACGCCCGAGGTCGCGCAGGTCTGCCGCACCAGCACCGCGTCGAACCAGCCGCAGCGACGCTTGCGTCCCGTCACGGTGCCGAACTCGTGCCCGCGCTCGCCCAGCCGTTCGCCCACCTCGTCCTTGAGTTCGGTCGGGAACGGACCCTCGCCGACGCGCGTCGTGTAGGCCTTCACGATGCCGAGGACGAAATCGACCGCGCCGGGCCCAAGGCCTGTGCCGGTCGCCGCCTGCCCGGCGATGACGTTCGACGACGTGACAAACGGGTAGGTGCCGAAGTCGATGTCGAGAAGCGCGCCCTGCGCGCCTTCGAAAAGGATCCGGCTGCCGGCGCGGCGTTTCTCGGACAGCACCTTCCAGACCGGCGCGGCGAAGCGCAGGACCTGTGGCGCGATTTCCAGCAGGTCCGCGATCAGCTTGTCGCGGTCGACGGGTTCCAGCCCCAGCCCCTTGCGCAGGGCGTCGTGGTGGACGAGCGCCCGGTCCACGCGTAGCTCCAGCGTCGGCCGGTCGGCAAGGTCGGCGACCCGGATCACCCGCCGGCCGACCTTGTCCTCGTAGGCCGGGCCGATGCCGCGGCCGGTGGTGCCGATCTTGGCGACCGAAGCCTGCGCCTCGCGCGCCCGGTCGAGTTCGCCGTGGAAGGGCAGGATCAGCGGCGCGTTCTCGGCGATCATCAGGTTCTCGGGGCCGATCTGGACACCCTGGCCCTCGAGCTTGGCGATCTCGGCCACGAGATGCCAGGGATCGAGCACCACGCCATTGCCGATCACCGATAGCTTGCCGGCCCGGACGATGCCCGACGGCAGGACCGAGAGCTTGTAGACCGTGTTGCCGATGACCAGCGTGTGGCCGGCATTGTGGCCGCCCTGGAAGCGGGCGATCACGTCGGCCCGCTCGCTGAGCCAGTCGACGATCTTGCCCTTGCCCTCGTCGCCCCACTGGGCGCCAATCACCACAACGTTGCCCATGCAAGCCTCCGGCCAAACCCGCGGCTCTATAGACGGTCCCCCGGCGGAACGGAACCGCCTTTTCACGTACTGGACACGCTGCCGCGGCAGTTGCTAGGCAAGGGGGCCGCAAAAGGGGAGGCCGTCATGGGCTTTTTGATCCGCTGGGCCGTCGCCTTCGTCCTTCTGGCGGCGACCTTCAACCCGACCCGCATCAACTTCGTGCGCTGGGCCGAGGCGAACTGGCGCGACCAGATGCCGCTTGCCGCGCTCTTCGCCATCGTGCTGATCATCGCCTACGTGATCTACCTGCGGGCCACGTTCCGCTCGATCGGGCCGATCGGCATGGGGCTGGTGGCGCTTCTCGTCGGTGCGCTGATGTGGGTGCTGATCGACTGGGGCGTCCTGACGCTCGACAATCCGGGCCTGAACGTCTGGCTCGGTATCCTCGTCATGTCGCTGATCCTGGGCGTGGGCCTGTCGTGGAGCATCGTCCGGCGCCGCCTGACCGGCCAGGCCGACATAGACGACGTCGATGAATAGCCTTCGGGTCCGCTGGGTCACTACCCAAGCGCAAAGGTGACGGGCGCGTCGGGCCCGTTGCCGAGCAAGGTGAGGACGAGCCGTCCGGCCGGGTTGCGACTGTCGAAAACGACCTTCCCGCATTCGTCCAACCGGCTCGAACCGGTGTCGCCCTCGAAGCGAAGAAGTCCCTCCTGGTCGGCGCCAAAGGCGCCTGCGTTCAGCAGGTCGTCGGAGAGGTCTCTCAGCTGGAACCGTGCGAGAGCGACCGCCACGGTCGTCTCGTCGGTGAAGGGTCGCCCGTCATGGCCGACCACGGGTTCGGGTCTGAAATACATGCCCGTATCGAAATAGAACCACGGGCTTTCCGTACCGGCCTCGGGATCCCAGCCCAGACCCTGCATGCCGTCGCCCACCTCGTACATCACGGGGAGGCTGCGGCGATAGATCTCGGTGGCCGCCGGAGCATCCTCCAGCATCTCGTCGACCACCACATTCTCATACTCCATCAGGTCAAGGAGTAATCCGTGACGTCCGTCGATGCCGAAGACCCCGGAATCCTCGAACCTGTCGAAGGCGAAGGCCGCCAGTCCGCGCAGAACCTCGGGCACAGGCCCGCCCCACTCTTCGATGCGCTCGCGGAACGCGGCTTCCCAGCCATCCGGCTGGCGTCTCAGCGGGATGCACTCGAACTTCGGATGGTCGCGTCGGGTCGCCTCAAGCCGGTCCAGGAAGTCCGAAAGCCGGCCGCCAAGCGCGGCGCCGTCCTCGAAGAGCGGGAAAGTGATGCGGCCGATGTCCAGAAGCGTCCACGTCCGGTCGAGCGGGATGCGCCGCCCGGAGAACTCCAGAACGCCCTCGACGCGCAGGGATCTTGTCCCGAACGGCAGGGTGACTACGGGATCTGGTCCAGTGGAGTTGTGGTCGGTCGCGCCTCGGCTTTTTGCAAATGTGCCGACCTCGGCCCCGTCCGCCGTCAGCCTGCCCCAGAATGACATCCCGCGGTCGATGTTCACCACGCATTTCGTCCGTCCCGTCACGCGCCCCTCCCCCAGGTTGGTCCCAATCCGTGCCAGCGTCCTTCTTACGTGGCGGACTCTCGGTTCCGTCGGTTGAATTGGCAATCGACAAGCCATAGGTGATCGGCTATTGACCCCCCGCACTGCTGAAAGTCCGGACCCCGCATGGAAAACGTCATCCTCGTCATCCACCTGATCCTCGCCTGTGGGCTGATCGGCATCGTGCTTCTGCAGCGGTCCGAGGGCGCGGCGCTCCTGTCGGGCGGCGGGCAGACGGGGGGACGGGGGCAGGTGTCCGGCATCCAGAAGCTGACCTGGCTTCTGGCGGCGGCCTTCATTGCGACCTCGATCGCGCTGACCATCGTCGCGGCGGCCAATTCGCAGGGCGCGTCCGTGGTTGACCGGCCGGGTGCCGAGCAGCCGGCGGCACCGTCCGAGGAACCGGCCGCGCCCGCGGACGGGCTGGGCGACAACCTCCTTCCGCCCCCGGTCGAGAGCGCGCCCGCGACCGAACCGCCGGTCCGCGGCGACTGATCCACAAGCACTTGCCCCCGCGCCACGGGGGCAAACAACATGATGGGGCGCGGTTGCGGTCCCCGGCCGAATCCGATATAGCTCAAATCCCGTGATGCCGCGGATTTCGGGAGCCGCGGCCGTCCATCCAGAACGTAAAAATCGCGGGGTTTCGGGCATGGCCAGGTACGTATTCATCACCGGCGGGGTTGTATCCTCGCTGGGCAAGGGCCTTGCCTCGGCTGCATTGGGCGCGCTTCTGCAGGCCCGCGGCTTCTCCGTCCGGCTCAGGAAACTCGACCCCTACCTCAACGTCGATCCCGGTACGATGTCGCCGTTCGAGCATGGCGAGGTCTTCGTCACCGACGACGGCGCCGAGACCGACCTCGACCTCGGCCATTACGAGCGGTTCACCGGGGTCGCGGCGCGCAACACCGATTCCGTCTCGTCGGGCCGCATCTATTCGAACGTGCTGGAGAAGGAGCGCCGCGGCGACTATCTGGGCAAGACGATCCAGGTGATCCCGCACGTCACCAACGAAATCAAGGACTTCCTGCGAGTCGGCGACGACGAGGTCGACTTCATGCTGTGCGAGATCGGCGGCACGGTCGGCGATATCGAGGGCCTGCCCTTCTTCGAGGCGATCCGCCAGTTCGCCCAGGAACGCCCGCGCGGCCAGTGCATCTTCATGCACCTGACGCTGCTGCCCTACATCGCGGCCTCGGGCGAGCTGAAGACCAAGCCGACGCAGCATTCGGTCAAGGAACTCAGGTCCATCGGCATAGCGCCCGACGTGCTGGTCTGCCGCTCGGACAAGCCGATCCCCGAGAAGGAACGCGAGAAGATCGCGCTGTTCTGCAACGTCCGGAAGGAGGCGGTGATCGCCGCGCCCGACCTGAAGTCGATCTACGAGGCGCCGCTTGCCTACCACCGCGAGGGGCTGGACCAGGCGGTGCTCGATGCCTTCATGATCTCGCCCGCGCCGAAACCCGATCTCGGCCGCTGGGACGATGTGATGGACCGGCTCGACAATGCCGAGGGCGAAGTGCGGGTGGCCATCGTCGGCAAGTACACCCAGCTGGAAGATGCCTACAAATCCATCGCCGAGGCGCTGACCCATGGCGGCATGGCGAACCGGACGCGGGTCAGGGCGGAATGGATCGATGCCGAGATCTTCGAGCGCGAGGATCCGGCGCCGCATCTGGAACGGTTCCACGCCATCCTTGTTCCCGGCGGATTCGGCGAGCGCGGAACCGAGGGCAAGATCAAGGCCGCCCAGTTCGCGCGCGAAAAGGGGGTGCCGTATCTCGGCATCTGCCTTGGCATGCAGATGGCGGTGATCGAGGCCAGCCGCAACCTTGCCGGCGTCACCGATGCGGGGTCCGAGGAGTTCGACCACGAGGCCGGCAAGAAGCGCTTCACGCCGGTCGTCTATCACCTGAAGGAATGGGTGCAGGGCAACCAGACCGTCGCCCGCCGCAAGGACGACGACAAGGGCGGCACGATGCGGCTCGGTGCCTACACGGCGGTCCTGGCGTCCGGCTCGAAAGTGGCCGAGGTCTACGGCGCGACCTCGATCGAGGAACGCCACCGCCACCGCTACGAGGTCGACAACAAGTACCGCGAGAAGCTCGAATCCTGCGGGCTCAAATTCTCGGGCATGAGCCCGGACGGGCGCCTCCCCGAGATCGTCGAGATCCCAGACCACCCGTGGTTCATCGGTGTCCAGTTCCACCCCGAGCTGAAATCGAAACCGTTCGCGCCGCACCCGCTCTTCGCCGACTTCATCCGCGCCGCCAAGGACGTCAGCCGGCTGGTCTGACCGAACCGG
>JBNLCA010000061.1:0-3654 GCA_050303575.1 Paracoccaceae bacterium | reverse complement strand
TGAAATGTGCAGCAGAGCGGGCATTCACGTTTGCCGCAGCATCGGTCAATTTGGGCTCCAAGCGGACCCCAAACCCTACCGCGTCAGATACAGAATATCGAAGTCGCTCTCGAGGATCGGGTCGGGCAGAAGCAGCCGAGCGCGGTTCGGGCCCATCTGCTCGAACCAGCCGACATCGGCGGTGGTCTGGCCGGGCTCGACCGGGGTCTGGTCGCCCGGCGGCAGGCCCGCATAGTCCGTCGCCGGACCGCCCTCGACATAGCCGGTGCCCAGATAGAGGATGCCGTCCTCGCGCAGGGTGAGCGTTCCGGCGGTGAACTGCGATCCGGTCAGCTTTTCCAGCCGCCAGCGGTCGGGGCCGTCGGCGGTGATCCGGCAGCGGAAATTGCCGTAGACGACGAGCGGCAGGTTGCCGCCCAGCTTCATCGTCCGGCAGTTCCAGTCGCCTTCTGGCGCGAAGCCTTCCTCGGCGCCCGAAAGCGCTTCGACCAGGACGGCGACATCGCCGGGAGCCCCCGAGGCAAAGGCCCAGCGGAGGCTGGCGCCGAGGAGCGCATCGGTCCGGGCGAGGCGGTCGGCATCGGCCGGCCGGACCTCCTGCGCGGTAGCGGAGGTGGCGGCGAGCACGGCGAGGAGGCAAAGCGTTCTGATCATGGCCCCTATCGTATAGGTCGCGGCGGGGAAATCCAGCCGCCCCTTTACGGACGGGCGGCGGTTCGCTAGGGCAGGCGGGTGCGCATGGAGGGCGAGATGGCAGGCGACATCCCGAACAGCTTCAAGACCGGCCCGGACGAACGCGGCCGCTTCGGCGATTTCGGCGGGCGGTTCGTTTCGGAAACGCTGATGCCGCTGATCCTCGATCTCGAGGAACGCTACGAGTTCGCCAAGACCGACCCGGAATTCTGGGCCGAGATGGAGGACCTGTGGAAGCATTATGTCGGCCGTCCCTCGCCGCTCTATTTCGCCGCGCGGATGACCGAGGAGTTGGGCGGCGCGAAGATCTACCTCAAGCGCGACGAGCTGAACCACACCGGCGCGCACAAGATCAACAACGTGCTGGGGCAGATCATCCTGGCCCGCCGGATGGGCAAGACAAGGATCATCGCCGAGACGGGCGCCGGCCAGCATGGCGTGGCGACGGCGACGGTCTGCGCGAAGTTCGGGCTGAAATGCGTGGTCTACATGGGCGCGCATGACGTCGAGCGGCAGGCGCCGAACGTGTTCCGGATGCGGCTTCTGGGCGCCGAGGTGGTGCCGGTGACCTCGGGGCGCGGCACGCTGAAGGACGCGATGAACGACGCGCTGCGCGACTGGGTGACCAACGTGCGCGACACGTTCTACTGCATCGGCACGGTGGCGGGCCCGCATCCCTATCCGGCGATGGTCCGCGATTTCCAGTCGATCATCGGCAAGGAAGTCCGCTGGCAGCTGGGCGAGCAGGAGGGCGAGGGCCGCCTGCCCGACACGGTCATCGCCGCGATCGGCGGCGGCTCGAACGCGATGGGGCTCTTCTTCCCGTTCCTCGACGATCCGTCCGTGCAGATCATCGGCGTCGAGGCCGGCGGCAAGGGCGTGAACGACAAGTTCGAACATTGCGCCTCGCTGACCGGCGGACGGCCGGGCGTGCTGCACGGCAACCGGACGTATCTCCTGCAGGATGCCGACGGGCAGATCCTCGAGGGCTTCTCGATCTCGGCGGGCCTCGACTATCCCGGGATCGGGCCGGAACATTCCTGGCTGCACGAGACCGGCCGGGCCAAGTACGTGGCGATCACCGACAAGGAGGCGCTCGAGGCGTTCCAGTTCTGCTGCCGTCTCGAGGGGATCATCCCGGCCCTGGAGCCGAGCCACGCGCTGGCGCACGTGATGAAGATCGCGCCGGACCTGCCCGGGGACCATATCATCGTGATGAACATGTGCGGACGGGGCGACAAGGACATCTTCACGGTGGCCAAGCACCTCGGCTTCGACATGAAGGTCTAGGCGGCAGGGCGCGGCACACCGGCGCACCGACCCAGGCGCCGTGGAGGAGCGGTTGCGGCATTCGGGACACCCACGAGCCGTCGTGCTGGGCGCCTACGGGCTGATTGGCTCGGCCTGCGCGAGGGCGCTTGGGGCGGCCGGTTTCCATGTCATCGGCGTCGGACGGTCCACCCGTGCGGCCGAGGTCTCGGGCCTTGATGCCGAGTGGATGGTGCAGGACGTGACCCGCATGAGCCAGGAAGACTGGCGCCGCGACCTTGCGGGTGCGGACGTGGTGGTGAACGCCACCGGCGCCCTGCAGACGGGGGGCCGCGACGACCTTCATGCCATCCATGTCGAGACGGTACGCCGCCTTGTCGGCGCGCTGGCGGGATCCTCGACGCGGCTTGTCCAGATCTCGGCCGCCGGGGTTTCGGCCGAGGCCCCGACCGACTTCTTCCGCAGCAAGGCCGAGGGTGACAGGCTGGTGATCGAGGGCGCTGCGGACTGGGTCATCCTGCGCCCCACGCTGGTCCTGTCGCGGGATGCCTACGGCGGCACGGCGCTCTTGCGCGCGGCAGCGGCGCTGCCTGGTGTCTTGCCCCGCATGCTACCGCACACCCGCATCCAGACCGTGTTCATCGATGACCTTGCCGCGGCGGTTGTGAGCGCGGCCCGGCGAGAGGTTCCCGCGGGCACCGTCGCAGACATCACCGAACCGGAGGCGCGGAGCTTTGACGACCTCCTGGCCGAAACGCGGCGCTGGCTTGGATTGCCGCCCGCCCGGTTCCGGCCGCGCGTTCCGGGCTGGGCGCTGGCCATCGCCCGAACGGTCGCCGACTGCCTCGGTCGGATGGGCTGGCGCTCGCCGCTGCGCACAAATGCGCTGCGCGCCCTCGCGGACGGGATCGCGGGCGACCCGGGCACATGGTCCCGCGCGGGCGGTGCCCCATGCCGGTCGCTGGGGGAGAGCTTCGCCGCGATGCCCGCCACCGCGCAGGAGCGTGCCTTTGCCCGGCTCTACCTCGTTCTGCCGGTGGCGATAGGGGTGCTTTCGCTCTTCTGGCTTGCCTCGGGGATCATCGCGCTTGCCGCCCCCGGCGCCGCCGCCGAAGTGCTGACCTCGCGCGGGATGGGGTCGGGTCCCGCCATGGCACTGGTCCTGTGTGGCGCCGCGGCCGATCTGGCGCTCGGGTTCGGTATCCTCTGGCGCCGGGCGGCGCGACGTGCGGCGTCCGGAATGGTGGTGATTTCGGCAGGATACATGCTGGGCGCGGCGCTTCTGGCCCCGGACCTGTGGCTGGATCCGCTCGGTCCGATCATCAAGGTCCTGCCGCAGCTGGTGCTCGCCGGCCTCGTCGCCCTCGCCCTGGAGGAGCGATGATCCACGACATCCTGCTCTACCTGCATGTGATCGGTGCCTCGGTGCTGTTCGGAACCGGCGCCGGCATCGCCTTCTTCATGGTCATGTCACACCGCAGCCGCGACCCCGCGCTGATCGCCCATGTCGCCGGGATCGTTGTCATCGCCGACACCGTCTTCACGGCGACGGCTGCAATCGTCCAGCCGATCACCGGCGTCCTTCTGGCGCGCATGAGCGGCTGGCCCCTCCTTGAAGGGTGGGTCGGGCTTTCGCTGGTGCTCTATGTCGTGGTCGGCTGCTTCTGGCTGCCGGTTGTCTGGATGCAGATC
>JBNLCA010000060.1:0-5514 GCA_050303575.1 Paracoccaceae bacterium | reverse complement strand
GCGCAGCGCGTTCCGCCGTCGGCCTGGATCACGTCGCAATCGACGACGATCTGCTTCTCGCCCATCGCCGCACGGTCCACCCCGGCACGCAAGGCACGGCCGATAAGCCGTTGAATCTCCTGCGTGCGACCGGACTGGCCTTCCTTGGCCTCGCGCCGCATCCGCGTGTTGGTCGCGCGCGGCAGCATCCCGTACTCAGCCGTCACCCAACCCAGCCCGGTGTTCTTCAGGAACGGTGGCACGCGCTCGTCGATCGACGCCGTGCAGAGGACATGGGTGTCCCCGCATTTGATCAGGCACGAGCCCTCGGCGTGCTTCGTCACGCCGACCTCGATGGAAATCGGCCGCATTTCGGCAAGCTCACGGCCCGAGGGACGCATGGGGAACTCCTTTTCGCGCTGCGCCGCCTGATTGCCGCGCGCGCGCAGCCGATGCAACCCCGCATTGTGCCGCCCTTGCGTCTGCCGGCTCAGACCCCAATTGACGTTGCAACGGGGCCGCCGCTAAGGTCCGGTGCCCCATCGGGAAGTGTGATGAACGACGGCCGCAAGATCCTGTCCGAACTGAATGACCGCAGCCGCGAGGTGTTCCGGCGCGTGGTCGAGGGATATCTGGAGTCGGGCGACCCGGTCGGAAGCCGCACGCTGACCCGCACGCTCAGCGAAAAGGTCAGCGCCGCAACCATTCGCAACGTCATGCAGGACCTTGAATATCTTGGTCTTCTTGGCAGTCCGCACATCTCGGCCGGTCGCGTGCCGACGCAGATGGGGCTCAGGCTTTTTGTCGACGGGCTTCTCGAGGTCGGGGATCTGGCCGCCGGCGACCGCGAGAAGATCGACGCCACGCTCGGCACCAACGAACGCGATGTCGGCACCATGCTCGACCGGGTCAGCGAAGCGCTTTCGGGCGTCACCCAGGGCGCGAGCCTGGTCCTCGCCCCCAAGCACGAGGCGCCGATCAAGCATATCGAGTTCGTATCGCTCGGCGCGGACCGGGCGCTTGTGGTCCTTGTCTTCGCGGACGGCCATGTCGAGAACCGCGTCTTCACGCCCCCGATGGGCCAGACGCCAAGCTCGATGCGCGAGGCGGCGAACTTCCTGAACGCCCTGGCCGAGGGCCGCACCCTGAGCGACCTGCGCGGCGTGATGGAGCACGAACTCAAGGCCCGCCGGCAGGAGCTCGACAGCCTTGCCCGCGAGCTCGTGGAAACCGGATCGGCGATCTGGCAGGACGAGGGGCTGCCGAACGAACGACTCATCGTGCGCGGCCGGGCGAATCTGCTCGGAACCAGTTCCGAGGCCGAGGAGCTGGACCGCATTCGCACCCTCTTCGACGACCTCGAACGCAAGCGGGATATCGTTGAATTTCTGGAACTTGCCGAGACAGGTGAAGGCGTTCGCATCTTTATCGGGTCCGAAAACAAGCTTTTCTCACTTTCGGGTTCCTCTTTGGTGGTTTCTCCCTATATGAACGCCGACCGTAAGATCATCGGCGCCGTGGGTGTGATCGGTCCGACTCGCCTGAATTACGGGCGGATTGTCCCGATCGTCGACTACACGGCGCAACTCGTGGGCCGGATGCTCTCCGGCCCGGCCAAGGGATAGAAGTATGGCGGACGACAAGAACGAAGATTTGGCCGAAAAGGTGGGGACCGAGAAGGTCGAGGGCCTGGCCGAGGATGGTGCCGAATTCGCCGAGGAGGGCGAAGTCGAGTCGCTCAAGGCCGAGCTGGGCGAGATGCGCGACCGCTGGATGCGGGCGCTGGCCGATGCGGAAAACTCCCGCAAGCGCGCGGACCGAGACCGGCGCGAGGCCGAACAATATGGCGGATCGCGCCTCGCCCGGGATCTGCTGCCGGTCTACGACAACCTCAAGCGTGCGCTCGATGTGGTGACGGAAGAGCAGAAGGAAGTCGCGTCCGGCCTTCTGGAAGGTGTCGAGCTGACCCTGCGCGAGCTGACCAACATCTTCGAAAAGCACGGAATGTCGGTGGTGTCGCCCAAGATCGGCGACAAGTTCGACCCCCAGATGCACCAGGCCATGTTCGAGGCGCCGCTTCCGAACACCAAGGCCGGCGACATCATCCAGGTGATGACCGAGGGCTTCATGCTCTACGACCGTCTCCTGCGCCCGGCGCAGGTGGGCGTGTCGTCCACGCCGGGGTCCTGACGGGTGAAACGCGTCCTCTGGGCCATCATCGCCGTTCTGGCGCTGGCCCGGATCGCCGCCGCGCAGACCTTCCCGGACCATTACGACAATTACGTCAATGACTTCGCCAATCTCCTGACCCCCGCGCAGGAGGCCGAGCTTCAGGCGCTGATGAAGCCGCTGCGCGAGGCGCAGGGGATCGAGTTCACCATCGTCACCATCGACCGGATGTCGGACTACGGCCACCGCGGCGAGATCGAACCCTATGCGACGGCGCTGTTCAATCGCTGGGGCGTCGGCAATGCCCAGCGCAACGACGGGGTGATGATGCTGGTCGCGCGGTCCGACCGGCAGATGCGGATCGAGGTCGGCTCGGGCTACGGCGCGGCCACGAAGCGCACGATGCAGCGGATCATCGACAACGACATCCTCCCCCACTTCCGGCGCGACGACTACGGCGGCGGAATCGTCGCCGGCGCCCGCAAGGTCGTCGCCGACCTAACCGGCAGTGCCATCGCGGCGCCCTTCGTCGGCGGGTCCGAGGAGAGTTCGTGGTGGGACCGGATCACCGAGAAGTTCGGCGCATGGCTGGCCGCGTTTGCCGCTATCATTGGTGCGGCGCTGATCAAGCTGCGCATTGCCATCCACCGCGCCCGGCCGCGCATCTGCCCGAACGACGGCAACCGGATGCCTCGGCTGGACGAGGTCGCTGACAACGCTCTTCTGAACGTGGGCCAACAGACCGAGGAACGTCTGAAATCGGTCAATTACGACGTCTACCACTGCAACGACTGTGGGCACACGATCATCGAGGGCTGGAGCAACTGGTTCAGTTGGGAAAAGGTCTGCCCCAGCTGCGGATACCGCACGCTTCAGAGCTATTCCATCACGGTGCGGGACGCGACGACATCCAGCACCGGCCTCAAGGAAATCCACTACAACTGCGTGAACTGCCAGCACCGGTATTCCGAAACCCGGACGATGCCCGAACTGAGCGAGTCGAGCTCTTCCGATTCGTCCTTCGGCGGGGGCTCGTCCTCGGGCGGCGGCGCCAGCGGACGCTGGTGATCAGCCCTTCAGCGACTTCAGTTCGTAAAGCAACTCAAGCGCTTCCTTGGGGCTCAGCTCGTCTGGATGGATCGCCGCCAGCCGCTCCTCGACCACGCTTTTCGCCGGCTTGGCGGGAGGCGGCGCCGCGCTGAAAAGCGGCAGATCGTCGATCAGCGCCTTCTGCTTCGGCCCCTCCCGCTCGCCCGATTCCAGCGCGTGCAGGATCACCTTCGCCCGTTCGACCACCGAGGGCGGCAGACCGGCCAGCCGCGCCACCTGCACGCCATAGCTGCGGTCGGCGGCGCCGGGCCGGACTTCGTGCAGGAAGATCACGTCGCCCTCCCACTCCTTGACCGCGACGGTGGCGTTGGCGAGGCCGTCGAGCTTGGCCGAAAGCTGGGTCAGCTCGTGGTAGTGCGTCGCAAAAAGTGCCCGGCAGCGGTTCTTCGCGTGCAGATGCTCAAGCGTCGCCCAGGCGATGGAAAGCCCGTCCCATGTCGCCGTACCGCGGCCGATTTCGTCAAGGATGACAAGGGCGTGGGCATCTGCCTGGTTCAGGATGGCCGCCGTTTCAACCATCTCGACCATGAAGGTCGACCGGCCACGCGCCAGGTCGTCCGACGCTCCGACGCGGGAAAAGAGCTGGCTCACCATGCCGATATGTGCCCGGTCCGCCGGAACGAAGCTTCCCGCCTGCGCCAGGAGCGCGATCAGGGCGTTCTGGCGCAGAAACGTCGACTTGCCCGCCATGTTCGGACCGGTCAGCAACCAGATCGCCGGCCGGTCGCCGCCGTCCGACAGGGCGCAGTCGTTCGCGACAAACGGCTGCCCCTCGCGCTTCAGCGCCCGTTCGACCACCGGATGACGGCCGGCCTCGATCTCGAAGGCGCGGCCGTCGTCTACCGTTGGTTCGGTCCAGCCCTCGGTCCGGGCGAGGTCGGCGAAAGCCCCTGCCAGATCGATCTCGGCGAGTGCCCGGGCGGCCTCGCCCAGCCGCGCGGCCTCGCCCAGTATCGCGGCCGAAAGGCCGGAATAGAGCCTTTTTTCAATCTCCAGCGCCCGCGCCCCGGCGTTCAGGATCCTCGTTTCCATCTCGCTCAGCTCGACCGTGGTGAAGCGCACCTGGTTGGCCGTGGTTTGGCGGTGGATGAAGCGCTCGGAAAGCGGCGGCGAGAGCATCTTCTCGGCGTGGGTCGCCGTCGTCTCGATGAAGTAGCCCAGCACGTTGTTGTGCTTGATCTTCAGCGAGCCGATCCCGGTCGCCTCGATGAACTCGGCCTGCATCGCCGCGATCACGCCGCGCCCTTCGTCGCGCAGCTGCCGCGCCTCGTCGAGATCGGCGTCATGCCCCGAGGCGATGAAACCACCGTCCCGCGCCAGAAGCGGCGGCTCGGCGACGAGGGCTGCCTCAAGCAGCGCGGAAAGATCGTCGAACCCGATCAGGCGACCGGCCGCACCGGCCAGAAGCGGCGGCGCGCCGTCCGCCAGATGGCCGGCGACCGCCTCGGCCTGCGCAAGACCCGTCCGGATCGCGGCAAGGTCGCGCGGCCCGCCCCGCTCCAGCGCCAGCCGGGACAGCGCCCGGTCGATGTCCGGCACCCGGCGGAGTTCGGTGCGCAGGGCTTCGGCGACGCGCGGGGTGTCGAGCAGGAAGCGCACCGCCTCGAGCCGGGCATGGATCTCGGCCAGATCCCGCGAGGGCGAGGAAATTCGCCGCTCAAGCAGCCGCGCCCCGGCCGAGGTGGCGGTCCGGTCGATCGCGGCGAGAAGCGATCCGTCGCGCCCGCCCGATAGCGACTGCGTCAGCTCAAGATTCCGCCGGGTCGCGGAGTCGATCTGCATGGTCCGCGACGCGCTTTCCCGAACCGGCGGGCGCAGGAGCGGCAGCTTCCCCTTCTGGGTCAGATCGAGGTACTCGGCGATCGCCCCCATCGCCGCGACCTCGGCCCGGCCGAACGTCCCGAACGCGTCCAACGACCCGACCTTGAACAGCGCCAGGAGCCGCTTCTCGGCCGAGGCGCTGTCGAACGTCGCCCGCGAGAGCGACGTCAGCGCGGCACCGGACTCAGACACTAACCCGGCCAGATCGGCCTCTCTCGCCTCGCTTACCACCACCTCGCGGGGGGCAAGGCGCGCCAGCTCGGGTCCCAGCCGGGAAGGCGAACAGGGCATCACCCGGAACTCGCCGGTCGAGATGTCGGTCCAGGCCAGCGCCGCCTCGTCCCGCACCTCGGCGAAGGCGGCAAGGAAGTTGTGACGGCGCGCCTCGAGAAGCGCCTCCTCGGTCAGCGTGCCGGGCGTAACCAGCCGGACGAC
>JBNLCA010000059.1:0-2725 GCA_050303575.1 Paracoccaceae bacterium | reverse complement strand
ATGATCCGGTCGCCGCGCAGGTAGCTGTCGGCCGGCGCCGGCCCGCCGATGCGCACCGCCTGGTCCGCCATGGCGACATGGAGCGCGCCGGCGTCGGCATCCGAATATACGGCGACCGTCGAGATGCCCATCCGGCGGGCGGTGCGCGTGACGCGGGCGGCGATCTCGCCTCGGTTGGCGATCAGGATCCTAGAGAACATCGCGCACGGGCTCCGGCAGGGATGGATCGAAGGTCACGAGGGTCGGCGCGGGCAGGCCGCCCGTCACCATCGGATCCTCGAAGATGTTTCGCTTAAAGTCGATGTGGTCGGGGGCAAGGCGCCAGAGGATCTGATGCGGCAGGTCCTCGTCTCCGTCCCAGCAGGAGAACATGACTGGAGCCTTGCCCTCGGCCGCTCCCCGCGATGCGATGTCGGCAAGCCGGCGGAAGGCGCGGATTTCCTCATCGGACGGGTCGCTGTCTTCCATCCACGGCAAGTGTTGATTGTGAAACACGCAGGAACAGTTCCAGCCAGTCGGCACGCGGTCGGCGAGGCGGTAGACGTAGGGCTTCGCGGCGAGCGCGGCGGGTCGCGTTTCGTTCGGCTCGCACAGGCCGACCTCGCCGACCGGCACGTCGCTGTAGCCGTCAAGCGGGGCGTCGAGGCCGAGATAGACCATCAGGCACATGGCGTCGTCACCCCCATCGCGTCCAGTCGACACCGATCTCGCTCGCTGCGTTCACGAGGTGCCGTTCGTCCCGTTCGGAGAAAGAGACCAGGATCACGTCCGGCGCGCCCGGTTCACTGACCCCGGCGGCGACCGATCTCAGCGCGACGACGGCGGCCCGTGCCGGCGGGTATCCGTACACTCCGGTCGAGATCGCCGGAAAGGCGACGGTGCGGCAGCCAAGCTCTTTCGCGGCCAAGATCGAATTTCTGTAGCACGATGCAAGCAAGTCCGCCTCGCCCACTTCGCCGCCGTGCCAGACCGGGCCAACTGTGTGTATGACGTGGCGGGCCTTCAGCGCATAGCCCTTCGTCGCCTTCGTCTCGCCGGTCTCACAGCCTCCGAGGCCCCGGCACTCCGCCAGAAGCTCGGGCCCTGCCGCGCGATGAATGGCGCCGTCGACCCCGCCGCCGCCGAGAAGCGAGCGGTTCGCCGCATTGACGATGGCATCGACATCGAGCCGGGTAATGTCGCCAATGTGCAGGAAGATCGTCATCCCAGGTCCTCCACCAGCCGGAAACGCTCGCAGACCAGTTCCATGTCTTCCGACCAGCCTCCGTTCCGCTCGAAATAGCGTTGGTGACCGGTGCGCCAGCCGTCCAGTGTCTCGTCCTCGCCCTCGGCAAGCGCGAAGTCCTCATCGACGTCGCGGAAGCGGCGGCGGGTGACCTCGGTGGTCTCGATGACCAGCGCTGGGTTGCCGTCCCAGTCGAGCGCGATGTCGCGGCGGCCGACGATGGGCATCTCGGCGCCAGCTTCGAAGTCACGCAGCGCGCCGCAGGTGGCGCGCTTCCTGCCGGACCGCACGAGCGCCAGAAGTTCGTCGCACAGCGCGCGGCTGTCGCCGAAGGTGAAGGTCACGGCGCCGGGATAGCGGGCGAGGGTCTGGTCGAGGGTCATGCGGATCCCTCGGGCAAGAGCCGTTCGAACCGGTGACGGTAGATCAGGTTCGGCCTCACGCCATCGGCCCAGTATACGATGAAGGGGATCGAGAGGGGCAGACCGAAGACGATCAGCATCACGAAGACCAGCGGATAGGCGGCCGGGTGGCGCCGCAGGATCGTCGCTGCCGCAGCGGCGAGAACGAGCGCGTGGAGCGCAAGGGGAATATGGTCGGCCCCATCCGAAAATGTGACGTAGGCGTCCCACGCGAAGACG
This sequence comes from Paracoccaceae bacterium, assembly GCA_050303575.1. Taxonomy (GTDB): domain Bacteria; phylum Pseudomonadota; class Alphaproteobacteria; order Rhodobacterales; family Rhodobacteraceae; genus JBNLCA01. The sequence continues at coordinate 859 of JBNLCA010000059.1, read as the reverse complement.
AGGACGAGAAAGGCAAGCGTCAGCCAGACGCCGACGGGGATGGACGAGAGCGGGTGCGACAGCGCGAAGGCGCGGCCGGTATAGACCCACTCCCACTCGCGGGTCCGGCGGCCGCCTCTGGCGTAGGCGGCGAGCCGCCAGCGGATGCCGGTTCGGGCACCAATCGCGCTCACTCCCAGAAGCGCGGCGCAGGCCGCGGCATAGGCCAGCCAGTCGGGGAGCCATTGGCCGAGGAGGCCGGCGATACCAAGGGCGAGAACAATCCAGAGGAGCAGCGAGACGGTGAGCGCCACATATCGGCCACGCCGTTCGGTGGCGAGAGCCCAGGCAAGGATGAGGGAGAGAAGCGCTATGGCTATGGCGGCAAGCGGGGCACTTGTGATCGCTGCAAGGGCGGCTAGCGTGACGATGGCAAAGGGCAGACAAAGGAGCCCCGCTTCGAGGAGGCCCATCGTGCGCTGCCGCTCGGAGATCACCACCAAGACCCGCTCCTTCCGTCGTCGAGATGCACGCGGACATGGGCCGGAAGCGGCCACGCGTCGCGGTCGATGCCCGAGACCGGTCCGCGCGGGCCGTCGCGGAATGCGTGATCGTAAAGCTCGCGATGAAGTGCCACATCGACCTTGGCCAAGGCCTTCTCGGCCGCCGAACGCAGGTCGTCGATGCGGGCTTCGAGCTTCGCGGCGTCGCTCTTGCCCTTCATCCATGCGGGGACGAACTGGCCGAAGAGCGCCTTGCCCGTCGAGGCGGCGATCATCAGGAGGAGGTTCGCAAGCAATCCGCCGACAAGGTTCGGGACAATGCCGAGCGCATCTCCCCAGGTCAGCCAGCCGCGCTTCTTCTTGCCGGACGCGAGCTC